>JAHJDU010000138.1 GCA_018812385.1 Pseudomonadota bacterium | reverse complement strand
TACTGCGTTGCTGCAAAATCCTGCCAAATTATAAATCGGGCCTCATGTACAGTAGTACACTCCGGTTTCAAGATTTTTTGCGCCTTGTATATGGGCAACTTTTCGCCCAAACACGAGGTTTTCGGTCAGGCACTATATGATGTTCAATTTGTTTTTGCTTGTTTCCCATACGGCCATGCCAAGAGATTTAAATTCCTCCACAGTCAGTGTTTCCGCCCTTCTTTTGGCATCTATTCCCGCCATTTCCAGGGCCTGAATAATAAAATCTTTTTCAAATTCAAATTCTCCCCCTGCCATGGCATTTTTTAAGGATTTTCTTCGTTTTGAAAAAGCAGCCTTAATGACATTAAACAACACCTTTTCCTGTTCAAGGCTTATTTCCCCTGGTTCGAAAAAATTAAATTTTAAAATAACTGAATCCACATCAGGTTTCGGGAAAAAAGAAGATGGCCCGATTTGAGTAACATGGCTCACATCTGCAGCATATTGAACCACGGCAGACAGTCTTGAATAATCCCTTCCTCCAGGCTTTGCAATTATCCTTTTTGCCAATTCTTTTTGAAACATTAAAAATGCCGTTTCAATGCAGCGCCTATCTTCAATCAGTTTGAACAGGATTTGTGATGAAATATTATAAGGAAGATTTCCGATTACCACAATTTTTTTATCCCAGGCCAGCTCATTTATATCAAATTTTAAAATATTTTTATGGATAATGGTAACATTTTTTAAATTTTCATTATCCAGTTCCTGTTGTAAAATGGGTATCAGACGGTCATCTGTTTCAACAGCTGTTACATGCAGTGCCGCCCGTGCGATGGGGATGGTAAGGGCGCCAAGGCCTGGCCCTATTTCCAGCACCCGTGTGTCATTTGACAGCCCGATTTTTTCAACAATCATTTTTGCTACACCAGGATTAGCAAGAAAATTTTGTCCTTTTTCTTTGCCGGCATACAGATTTTTTTCTTTTAACAATAGCCCGGGATGTGTCATTTAGTTGCCTTTTTCTGGGTCTGATTTTTTCTGTGTAGTCTGGCCAAAAATTTTCTTTTAAATATTGTTTTAAGCAAATTTTACAAAAAATGACTACTTGACTTTTTTACTACATGCAAGTAGTTATTATATATACTTCAACCAGAAAATAGATTCAACCTTCAATACAAATTCGACCTGGTTTTTTGGATTTTCAATATTTATTTTTTGTTTTTAATATCAATTATTTTAGCGTTGATGTTTTTTATATTTTACATATCAATAACAACCCTTTTTTCGGGAGGCTTATTATGTTAGAAAAACCAGAACCTGGAACCAATTGGGAAAGTTTTATCAAAATGCTGTTGAAAAAACTTGATATTCCAACAAAAGAAGATATTGATTTTTTACATGGCAAACTTGACAATCTTGAACAATTACTTTATCAGAAACAGCCGGGAACCAGAAGGCAGGAAAAAAAATCGACTGTAAGACAAAAAAGTGCATCTTCCATAGTTCTTGACGAATTTGCCAAATATCCAAAGGGCACAAATTTTAAAACGATCAAGGCGGCCACGGGATTTGATGATAAAAAATTGAGAAATATCATATTCAGGCTGGACAAGATAAAGAGGATTAAACGCGTAAACCGCGGCATCTACAAAAAAATTTAATCTGACGGTCACACATAACCTAAAGGTCACAAGTAACCTGAAGGCCACAAGTAACCTGAAGGCCACAAGTGAGAGGACATAAGCATTCATGGGAAGTATCACATTTGAAAAGGGACAAAAACTTCAGGGCTATCTTATAAAAGAGGTTACCCAGCTTGAAACCATAGATTCAGTGATGATTCAGCTAATGCACATGAAAACAAAGGCCAGGCATATCCATATTTATAATAAGGATAAGGAAAATACCTTTGGTGTGTTTTTCAGGACGGTTCCCAAAGACTCCACGGGCGTGGCCCATATCCTTGAGCATACAGTGCTGTGCGGGTCAAAAAAATTCAATGTCCGGGATCCTTTTTTCTCCATGATCAAAAGAAGCCTGTCTACTTTTATGAATGCCTTTACGTCATCTGACTGGACCATGTATCCATTTTCCACCCAGAATTCAAAAGATTATTACAATTTGATGAATGTCTACCTTGATGCAGCCTTTTCCCTAGGATTGATGAATTAAGCTTTAAGCAGGAGGGTCATCGCCTGGAAATTATTGAAAAAAAAGATAAGGGTATTGAACTCGAATATAAAGGTGTTGTCTACAACGAGATGAAAGGTGCCATGTCCTCACCTGATCAGGTTTTGGGAAGATCTCTGCTTTCCGCCCTTTATCCTGACACGACCTATAGGAATAATTCCGGTGGTGAACCATCCCAGATTCCCTCCCTTACCTGGGAAGATCTAAAAGATTTTCATGGCCGGTATTATCATCCGTCTAATTCATATTTTTATACCTATGGCAATCTGCCCCTGGAAAAAACCCTTTCATTTATTTGTGAAAAAGCTTTGGACCAATTTGAATCGTTAAAGGTGGATTCACAAGTTCCGGCTCAGCCTCGATGGGACTCTCCCAAAAAAATAACGCAAGTCTATGCTTACTCAGACCCGGATGACATATCAAAAAAATACCAGGCTTGTGTGGCCTGGTTGACCTGTGATGTCAAAGATTCTTTTGAAATTCTTGTGCTGACTGTTTTGGAACAGATCCTTCTTGGGAACTCTGCCTCACCATTAAGAAAGGCCCTCATCGACTCCTCTTTAGGATCTGCCTTATCTGATTCCACGGGATTTGACCCGGAAAACCGGGATACCATGTTTAGCTGTGGGTTAAAAGATATCGCTAAAGATTCTGTTGAAATGGTGGAGAAAATCATATTTTCAACCATTAAAGAGATTGCCGATAAAGGGATTGAAAAGACCCTGATTGAGTCTGCCATCCATCAGATAGAATTTTACAGAAAAGAGATTACCAATACCCCTTACCCCTTTGGTATTAAATTATTGCTTTCTTTTGCCGGTACTCTTATCCATGATGGTGATCCTGTCTCCTGCATTAATATTGATGAAGATTTGAACACCTTGAAAGAAAAGATAAGGAATGGCCCATTTCTTGAAAACAAGCTAAGACAATATTTTCTTGAAAATCCCCATTGGGTACTTTTTACCCTTGAGCCGGATACAGGTCTTGAGCAAAAAAGTCTTGAAGAGACCCAAAAAGAACTTAAAAATCTTTTAAAGCAAATGAGTAAAAAAGATCTTGAAAAGATCCAAAAAGATACCAAACTCCTTGAAGCGCTCCAGGAAAAAGAAGAAGATGTTTCAGTCCTGCCAACGCTTGAGCTTGTTGATGTGCCGCCACAAATAGAAATTATAAAACCTGATAAGATCACCGGGGTTAAGCTTTCCACATGCTATGATAAGGCGACTTCGGGTATTCTTTATTTTACGTGTCCTGTGGGGGCCGGAAATATCCCGACGGATCTGTTTGCCCTGATACCATTTTTCTGCCAATCATTTACAAACAGTGGAACAAAGAAAAATTCCTATGACAAAATGGCTGAACTCATGGATCTTTATACTGGAGGGATATCTGTTACTCCGTTTTCAGGATCTTATTTTTCTAAAGAAGCCGAATCCCATTCGTTTCTTGCCATCCAGGGGAAGGCTTTGGACCGGAATGTTGAAAAGCTGTTTGATTTAATAAAAGAATTTATTGAAGGATACAATTTTCAGGATTTTGACAGGTTGAAAAGCCTTTTACTGCAATACCAGGCTGGAATGGAAGCATCCATTGTTTCAACCGGGCACAGGTATGCCATCTCCCTTTCCTGCCGGCATCTTTCAAAAGCATCTTACATTAACGAGCTCTGGCATGGCATTGCCCAATATCAATTTATTAAACAGATTACCGAACAATTCAACACAAAAGATAATAAGAATAAAATTCTTGAAGTTCTTTCGGAAAAAATGATCAGGATGGCCCAGTCTGTTTTAAAAAAAGGAAATCTTAAACCTGCTGTGATTGGTAAGAAAAGCGCCATTGTGGTTGCTGAAAAAAGGATTAAAGCTATTCATGAGCATCTTTCAAATGATTCTGACAAATTCTTTTTTACGCCAGACATATCCTTTAAAAAAGAGGTGCCCTTTGACGGCTGGTATACTAATACATCCGTTTCTTTTGTGGGTCAGTCCTTTAAAACCGTTGGTATGACCCATGAGGATTCTCCGGGACTTGCTGTGATCAGCAAGATACTTCGATCCATGTATCTTCACCGGGAAATAAGAGAAAAGGGTGGGGCATATGGGGGATTTGCCATTTATAACTCTGAAGAGGGTCTTTTTTCATTTGGCTCATACAGGGATCCCCATATTAAAAGAACCCTGGATGTCTATAAAAATGCCTGTGATTTTATTGTTAATGGGGACTATTCCCAGACGGATGTCAAAGAAGCCATTTTGCAGATCTGCTCAGAAATAGACAAACCTGAAACCCCAGGCCCTTCTGCCATGAAAGCCTTTTACAGGGATATCACAAAATTGGATGATACCATTCGCCAGCAGTTCAAGGATTCTTTGTTGCAATTGGATAAAAAAAGAATCCGGATTATTGCTGAAAAATATTTTACCATTGATGAATCCCTTAAAGGGACAGCAGTTATTTCAAGCAAAAAAATCCTTGAACAAGCAAATCTTCAACTTGGGGCCGAAGAAAAACAATTAAATTTGTTTAAAATTTAAACAATTGCCCAGGTTTTTTATTTGTATTCATAATACTAAAATAAAAGCAATTAAGTTTCAAGTCTCCTTACGAATGGCTTTTACGCCAATCATTATACTGGCACATTCCCCAGAGTGCCTTGACCGCTCTTTCAGGGGAAGGGAAGAACACACTTTTATATTCATATCCATCTAACCTGTAAAGGGTTCTGCTGGTTTCATCCGTCAAAAAGCTTACCCCCAGAACAGGTTTTTCATATTTTTGAGTTAACTTGACCACATATTGGGTATAATCCTCTTCAAATTGCAGTATCAAATCCTTGAAAAATTGTGCCTGGGCCTTATCTATTGCAGGATCAGTTCTGAGCACGGATTCAATCATCTTGTTGACCATCACCCTTTTCCCATGAATACCCAGATGAATTACTGCATCACACCCATCCCATTTGAGCAGTTCTTCCAGACATGTTTTGGGAATACTTGGATCACCTTCCCCTACAATATCAACAGGGTTCCCATGACTCCAGAATGGCGGCAGAATATTGTTGAGCCGTTCAATAATACCTTTAGAAAGCTTTGGCACTTCAAGTCCGTGTTCTGCGCAAAGATCTGTTGTGATAACGCCCCAACCGCCCCCAAGGGTCATGATGGCCACCCGGTTTCCCTTTGGCAGGGGCAAAGATGAAAATACAGCAGACAGGTCTAAAAGTTCCATGGGCTGATTTACCTGGATAATACCTGACTGTCTGCAGGCGGCATTAAATACTTTTGTGTCCGATGCCATGGCTCCGGTATGGCTTGCCGCAGCTTTTCCACCCATACTGGTTCTGCCGCCCTTTAAGACAACCACAGGTTTTTGCCGGGATACCCTTGCCGCACTTTTAAAAAATCTTGACCCGTCTTTTACACTCTCAATATAAAGCACCACCGTCCTTGTCAGGTCATCGATCTCAAATGCCTCCATATAATCTTCAATTGTGACCATGGCTTCATTTCCTGATCCGGAAAATGCCCGGATACCAATACCCTGCTGTTCGGCAAAGTCCAGAAGCTGGACCCCCATATTTCCTGACTGGCAGACCAGAACTGTTGAGCCAGGTATTGGGTAAGCATGGGCTGCATTGCAATAAAAATCAATATGGGGATTGCATATCCCCATGGTGTTGGGTCCAAGGATCAATATACCTGCCTCATAGGCAGCTTTTGTAAGTTTTTCCTCTAATTTTGCCCCTTCCGTCCCAATTTCTCTGAACCCGGAAGTGATCAATAATATTCCTTTGACATTTTTCTTTTTTAAATCCGGTATCAGATCAATCACCTGGTTTGCCGGAATGGTCACCACGGCCAGATCAACATTCCCTTTAATTTGTGTGATGGATTTATAAACCTTTCGCCCCGTTATTTTGCCGCCCTTGGGATTCACAAGATAAACCTTTCCCTTATAATCCCGGGACAAGGTATTGGTCAAAAGCATATGCCCCCATTTTCCCGGAGTCGCAGATGCCCCGATAATAGCTATAGACTTTGGATAGTAACAGGAACCCAATACATTTAAATCAATGTCATAGGGTTTGTTTTTCGCTTCCCTTGCCTTTTCCAGCACAATTAAACCATCCACAGCAACAGGAGAACCATCAGGCTGTATAATCACAGGATTGATATCGATTTCTTTGATATCTGGAAAAGCCTGTGCAATATCTGACAGTCCTTTGAGGATTTTTTTGAGCTCTTGTTTCTTGACTGCTTGTTCACCTCTGAAAGCATTTAAAAGTTTTTTTGAAGATATCTGTTCAAACATATCTTCCATATCAACATCATTTAAGGGAGCTATTTTAAAGACAATATCTTTTAACGCCTCCGTATATATTCCTCCCAGGCCAAATACAATGACCGGACCAAACTGGGGATCTTTGAACATGCCAGCTACAAATTCCCTTTTGCCTGACACCACAGGCTGAATAAGGAAGGCATCAATATTGTCTTTTGCAGATATTTTCATTTCTTTGACAGCATTCAGGATCTGGCTTTCATCGTTCAATCCGACGCGCACAAGGCCTTTTTCTGTTTTGTGCAGAATAGCTTCACTGATACCTTTTAACACCACGGGGAACCCTGTTTTCCGACAGGCCTCCAAAATTCGGTTTATATCAGTTTCCCGTTTTTCTTCCACTACGGGGATATTAAATAATGCAAATATTTTTTTTGCCTCGTCTTCGGGAATGGATTTTGGAATTGGAATTGAATTTAAATTTGTTTTTGAAGATGCTTTTAATCTTGCATCGATAAGTTTTTGAATATCATGCAGTTTCATTTATGCTTTTGCTCCGTTGAATACAATGTTTGCAATATCGGTTGATACCTTGCCAATATCAAGTTTTTTACCAAAAATAATTTCCCCGAGACAGGCATGCTCAATGGCTCCTAATATCACTTTTCTTAATATAAAGGGATCAATATCGGATTTAAGTTCTTCTTTTGTTATGCCTTTTTCAATTATCTCAAGGATGGTGCGGGAATATTTACGAATCATTTCATAGGCACCGGAATCAAAGAAATCCAAAGAATTACGAACCTCAAGCAAGAGGATTTTTGAAAAAATTCTGTTATCTGCATAGCTTTCAAGGCTTGAGAAAATAATGACCTCAAGCTTTTTAATACAGGTTTTTTCCTTGGCTATCCTGGTCTCAATTTTTGTCTGGAACTCAATTAAATGCTTGTTTAACACCTGGTATAAAAGGTCTTTTTTGTCTTTGAAATATTTATAAATCAGTCCTTCTGTGACTTCAGCATTCCCTGCGATTTCTGCTGTGGTAATGGAATGAAAGTCTTTTTGGGCCATGAGCTGCGAAAAAGCTTTCATGATTTTTATTCTGCCAGGGGGATTGGTTTTTCCTTTGTGCTTCATATACTTCCTTTTTTGAAAATAATATTCCCTATCAAAATAGGCCACTATCAAAATGGTAAGTAACACTTACTCACAAAAGAGAAAAATGTCAACCCGGGTGATGGGGAAAGGCAGGGCAATCCCATGTAAAACAAAAGTATCCTTAAAACTATGTCGCCACTCAAAAATAATTTTACATTTTTAATATGATTTGAAACAAAATAATTGTCGTGCGTTATTGGGTTTATTCAAGCTATATGCAGCAATTATCTATAAAAACAGACAAATATAGACTGAGGGTTATAAAAAATACTTCTTGACTAATGTTACAATTCCGCTTATTCTATAAAAAATAGGGGGAATTGTAACATTATGAGAAAGCAAACATATAACAGCGAGAGTATCAAAGAATTCCTTAAAAAATATAAGATTGCTACTATATCCGAACTAAAAACAATTTTGGGAACCAGTGTAAAAATGACCGTAATCCGAAAATTGAAAGAGCTGTCTTACTATACTAGTTATTCTCATAGAGGAAAATATTATACGCTGGATGAAATAGCGAATTTTGATATTGAGGGATTATGGCAATTTGAACCTGCACTATTCTCCAAACATGGTACATTGTTGGAAACCTCTAAAATTTTTATCAATAATTCTGAAGCAGGTTTGTCTGCGCTTGAACTGGAAAAATTATTACATATTGAAGTAAAAGAATCTGTTTTAAACCTTTACAGAAAGAAAAACGTTGATCGATTGAAAATTTCAGGCAAATATATTTATTTTTCAGTTGATCCTAAAATTAAAAAAAGGCAAATTCTATTCCGCAAAGATCAAGATGCTAAATCTATTTTACAACCGGATGGTTTGCAGAGTGACCTTTTAGCACACGAATTGAGAGCTGCTATTTTATTATTTTACACGATGCTTGATGAAAAACAGCGCCGTATATATACAGGATTGGAATCTCTGAAAATTGGTTATGGTGGAGACAAACAAATTGCAAACCTTTTTAATATTGATCCGCATACTGTTGCAAAAGGGCGTTCAGAACTCCTAACCAAAGATTTTATTCAAGGCAGAATCCGTAAAAAAGGTGGCGGTAGAATTTTTACAGAAAAAAAAAGCCCGAAATCATAGCCCGTCTTGAAAGTATAATGGAACATGATACTGCAGGTGACCCTATTACAGGATTAAAATGGACTCGGAAAACAACAGAGAAAATAGCATGTGAACTGAAACGTCAGGGCATTTTAGTTTGTGCAAACACGGTAGGAAAGCTTCTTAAAAAATTGAACTTTTCGCTCAAAGTCAATCACAAAAAAAATGAAATGAACCCAAATCTTGACCCAAAGGATAGGGATCAGCAGTTTAAATATATTGCCAAGACGCGTGAATATTTTATGGAAAATAATTATTTTATAATTAGTGTCGATGGAAAGAAAAAAGAGTTGATTGGTAATTTTAAAAATACTGGTGCCATATATTGTCGAGAAGCCGAGGATGTTAATGTATATGATTATCCATCTGATGCAAAAGGGAAAGGTAATCCGTATGGGATTTATGATATACTCGCTAATACAGGGACAGTATTTGTCGGGACAAGTTATGACACTCCTTCCTTTGCGGTTGAATCAATTGCGAGTTGGTGGAATATGGCAGGTAGCGCAAATTCTTCAAAAGTTCTCATATTGGCTGATGGTGGAGGAAGTAATAGTTCTCGTTCACGTGTATGGAAATATGAATTGCAAGAAAAAATATGTAATAAATATGAGATAGATATAACCGTGTGCCATTATCCACCAGGATGTTCTAAATGGAATCCTATTGAACACAGACTTTTTAGTGCAATAAGTGACAATTGGAGAGGTGTTCCACTCAGAAGTTATGAAGTTATGCTAAACCATATAAAAACAACTAAAAATTCTAAGGGGTTAAAGGTGGACGCGCATCTTGTGACAAAGCATTATGAAAAAGGGAAAAAAATTTCGGATAAACAAATGGCATCTCTGAGAATCAAACGACATGAAATTTTCCCAAATTGGAATTATACTTTATTGGCATAGAATGTGAAATTATTTTTGAGTGACCACT
>JAHJDU010000137.1 GCA_018812385.1 Pseudomonadota bacterium | reverse complement strand
AAGGTCACACGTAACCTGAAGGTCACACGTAACCTGAAGGTCACACGTAAAAGGAAGAATTCAATGATTATCGGCCATGGCGGCAATATTAAGGATCTGGCAAAAAAATTAGGCTGTGCAGTTGATGATATCATTGATATGAGCAGTAATTTAAATCCTCTGGGGCCGCCAGAAACCATAGAAAAAGTTATTTTAGACAATTTAATTAAAATAAGATCCCTTCCAGAACCTGATGCTTTGACCATGCGAAAAGGGTTTGCAGGTTTTCATGGGATAGATCATACCCAGGTTGTGGCAGGGAACGGCACCACATGGTTTATTTATACCATCCCCAAAGCCTTTGGTTCAAAAAAGGTGTTGATTTGCGGTCCTACCTACTCGGATTACAAAGATGCCTGTCTTATGCATAAAATTGACTTTCACCATTGCACAGCAACGGCTGAAAACAGTTTTAATCCGGATATTGATGAAATATCCAGGATGGCAAAACAGGCAGATACTATATTTATCTGTAATCCCAACAATCCAACGGGCTCACTTATTTTACGGGAAAAACTTGAGTATTTAATCCAAAAACATGAAAATACTATTTTTATTATTGATGAATCCTACCTTCCTTTTGTGGATAAGGCTGATGAATATTCCCTGGTATCTAAGACGGGGTATGAAAATCTGATAGTTCTTTCCTCCATGTCTAAAATATTCAGGATTCCCGGGCTTCGAACGGGATTTTTAAGTGGCGCCCAGGGGCTTTGCGAAAAGATCATGGCCTATTATCAGCCCTGGAGCGTGAATGTATTGGCCCAGGCAGTTATTGAACATATCTTTGATTATCCTGAAAGAATCAAACCCTTTTACGGGAAAACAAGAGCGTATATCAAGGAGGAAAAACAGGTATTTCTTGAAAGTCTTAAGGGTGCCCAAGGGATTAATTTATTTAAAACAAGCACCTATTTTATTTTGGCCGGTTTAACAAACGGAGTGACATCAAAGGCTTTCTGTGAGAAGATCGGCCGGCATAAAATATTGATCCGGGATTGTTCCAATTTTTTTGGTCTGTCTGATCAATATGTGAGATTTTCTTTAAAGGAAAGACAGATTAATGAGCATCTGGCAGAACTGATAAAACAGGCTGTGAAAAATGATTGAAATTCAATGGTATGTTATTCTGGCAGCTTTTATACTTGATTTTGTCCTGGGTGACCCCAGAAGATTGCCCCATCCCGTGATTTACATGGGAAGCGCCATCAGTTTTTTTGAAGATCCGTTCAGAAGATATTTTAAACAGCCCCTGGTATCAGGATTTTTCTTTGCCTCTTTTCTGATTTTATCTACATGGCTGATAGCCTTTGTTACGATAAAAGTGAGTATGAGTATCCATCCTGTTTTTGGAAATTTTGTCCAGGTGGTCCTGCTCTTTTTCTGTTTTTCATCAGCAAGTCTGGAAAAGGCGGCCTTAAGTGTTTTCCAGGCCCTTGAAGAGAATAATATTGAAAAAGCCCGGGAAAAAGTTTCCTATATTGTGGGCAGGAACACCAAAACCCTGGATCAAAAAGGTGTGACCCGTGCCAGTGTGGAAACCGTGGCTGAAAATTTTGTGGATGGATTTTTATCCCCCTTGTTTTTTGCCATGATCGGTGGGGTGCCATTGGCAATTGCCTATAAAATGGTAAATACCCTGGATTCAATGGTTGGGTATAAAAATGACACCTATATTCTTTTTGGGCGACCCGCTGCCCGGATTGATGATGTGGCCAATTTTATTCCGGCACGGATCTCTGTTTTGATAATCTCCTTAAGCGCAGCCTTGCTTTCGTTTAAAAAAGGCGGTTTAGCACTAAAGACAGGATTTTCCCAGGGTTCTCTTCACAAAAGTCCCAATGCCGGATATCCAGAGGCTGCTTTTGCAGGAGCTCTTAAAATAAGGCTTGGCGGCCCAAATATTTATCATGGCAAACTGGTTGAAAAGCCTTATATTGGAAAAGAATTTAAAGACCCTGAAAAAGAAAGCATAAAACAGGCATGTGACCTGATGATGCTTGCCTCATTTTCAGCAACCCTTATTTCATGTTTTATTCTTTTTATTTT
>JAHJDU010000136.1 GCA_018812385.1 Pseudomonadota bacterium | reverse complement strand
GTTAGATATGTAACCACAACCTCGGGCTATATAACCCAGCGTTTGACAGGTGAGTTTAAAGATACCTGCGCCAACTATATCGGCTGGTGGCCAATGGATGACGATGCCCTGGACTGGAGCCGTGACGAGGAATTGATTAAACAATGCAATGTGCCCCGGAACATGCTGTTTGATGTGGTGAAACCAGGGGAAATCCTTGGGTATCTGACCCGGAAAGCAGCAGAGATTATCGGCCTGCCGCCAGGCATACCAGTTGTTGCCACGGCCCATGACAAGGCTGTGGAAGCTTTGGGCGCAGGTTCTCTGGCTCCTGGTATCGGACTTATTTCTTTAGGGACCTATATCGGCGCACTGGTGCATGGTCATGAAAGAAAGAAGGATGCAAAAAATTTCTGGACATTTCAGGCATCCATTCCAGGACGTTACCTGTATGAATGCATGGGTGTTCGACGCGGCATGTGGACCATCAGCTGGTTTTGCGATCAATTTGGTGAAGGCATCATCAAGGAAGCCAAAAACCAGGGGATAACCATTGAAGAATTATTCAACCAGGAAGCCCAGAAAATCCCGGCCGGCTGCGAAGGGCTGGTAACGGTTCATGACTGGGCTCCCCCTCCAGCAGCCGTGTATAGAAAAGGAGTGATGTTTGGATTTGACGGACGTCATACCCGGGCCCATATCTATCGTTCCATTTTGGAAGGCATCGCTTTTACTGTTAAAAACCACATGGATAAAATGAATCAAGAGCTTAAAACACCTGTCAGGCATCTGATCATTTCAGGTGGAGGAGCCAATAGTAATGTGTTCATGCAGATTTTTGCCGATATTTTTGGTGTCTCGACCAGTCGAAATCAAATAAAAGGCTCAGCCTCCATCGGCTGTGTTATCAATGCGGGTATGGCTGTCGCCGCATTTAATTCCTATGAAGAAGCCGTGGAAAAAATGGTTCACAGGGATGATGAATTTAAGCCCGACCTGGAAAATACCAAGTTCTATGAAAAGCTTAATGACAAGGTTTATAAACATGTCAACCAGCACTTTGACCCGATTCTAAAGCAGCTTAGTTTACTCGTGGATTAGACTCTTTAATCAATTTTTTTTTAATACAATGTCAGGCCGGCCAGTTAAGCTGGCATAAAGGGTTCTTCCCATAAAAATCGGATCACCGCTGGCAGTGGTTGGGATTTTGTCATGGGTTTCCAGACTAACTTCCTGACAGCTGGTCCCGGAAACCCTTGCCCTTTGTCTCACAATTCTGATCAAATTTTCCCTGGCAAAACGATCTGCATTGTTAAAGCTTTTAAAGTGACGGGTTCCGGCAATTCCTTCCACGATAAACTCACCCTTGTCGTCAGGCATAATTCTTAATTGTTTTTTTATGACCACATTACTGGTAATGGCACCTATGGCATTGGCCACATCTGCATCCTCAGGCAGGATAGCTTTTGCGCCAAGGGGTTTTACGGCTTTGGGAAGAAAATATTTAATGGGAGCACCAATACCGATAACCGGACGTTTAAAGTTAATGGAAACCTCATAATGAGGATTTTCATGGGTCAGCAGATTATCTATCAGGACTTTACATATGGGACAGCTGTGTATTGCTTCGGGATCTGTCTCATCATCCAGCTGGCGTTTTAAAAGTTCAAGGGTTAACAGGTTAACTCCCATATCTAGAAGAAGCTGGGTCAATTCAGGCATAGGTTTTTTAGTCAAAAAGCAAAACATCTGGCAATATTCTTGAGCCATCTGTGTGTCCCATTTAATAAACTGACCTGTGATATGCAAAAGATCTGTTAAGGTCAGTCCACATCGCTGCAGGATAAAATTTTCTTCAAGCCTCTGCAAAGGAAGGCTGAAGTCGGCGAGAACATTGGTTTTTTGAACCAGTTCATCAATGGAATGCGGTCTTATTGTAAGCAGGCAAACAATCTTTTTTTCCAGGGATGTCAATTCAAGTCTCTTGTCAGAGCCGGTCACAGTAAGAATCTGCATTTTCCGGGTAGTGGAGGTATGGTGATTCAGATTCTGATTT
>JAHJDU010000135.1 GCA_018812385.1 Pseudomonadota bacterium | reverse complement strand
ATTTGCCTGAAACACTTTATATTTTAAACAATGAAGTAAAATATCAATCTCAAAATAGAATTAGAAATTAACGAAACCGAACAAATCAATAAACTCTGACTAAAAAAGCTTCGCTTTTTTAGCAGGTTATCTCAAGCGTTAGCCTTTAGTGAGTGAAATGATAATTGACAAAATTTTACCAAAAATTGTAGGCGATAAAGCTTACCTTAACAAGTGCCTCGCTGATGAAGGGAAAAGCCGCGGATTAACATCTCAAGAGATTGATTTGTTGCTTTCATCTATTCCACTCAAGCTTCTCAATGCTTATTGCTTTTTTGATAAACTAACTAAAATGTGGCGGTATGAATTTGGGTTACCCTTTACAGTTGGAGACAGTCAATATTTGTATGGCACCCACATGTGGCCACCTGTTAAATATCTTTTTTCTGTTTTATTCAGTGCTATTCGTAGGCTTCCAAATCGAAAGCGAAGAGAGTATTTTACCAAACTTACCAACATTGACAAGCATTGGGATACCTTAGTAGAATTTCTGCCTATTATTCGCCTTTCAGAAAATACTCCATTCTGCTATGAAGTTCCAACAGGTATCGGCAATTTAAACGCGGACTGGGGTATTACTGCTAGTTGTGGCAGGATGATACTGATCGATGTCAAAAGAAGATTTCGTGATTTGCTGGAGGTAATGGACAGAATTGAAAATGGGGAACAAGGTCCAGATGGAACAGCCCCCGCTCCAACGCATGACGTGGCCTTTATGTTTAGGAGTACTGAAAGTAAGTATGCTCAAAAAGATCCGGCTCAACAACTGCAGGGCGCCTGGATTGAGACCGCATTAAAACAAGAAGAAACAGAACTTCAAAATGTCTTTGGCGCATTAGACTGTTCAAGGTTGCATTTTGCTATCTTAGGCGGTTGGAAACCTGGTATCAAGTTGTTAACTAAACGCCCTGAAGATCAACAATTTCTCCTAGAATTATTTAATGAGTCTATTGGTGATAATTTCCATTTTAACCGATGAAGGCTAATCGGGTAGCCGGGGGTTTTAATCCCCCAGCCCCCACAACACCCTGCATGCGGGTCCGCACAGGGCGTTTAATCAAGAGTACCAGGCCGTAACCGGGTAAATTGCTTGAAGAAAGATTTTTCCATCATGCGCCTGTACACTACTCCTCCATTCGGATTCACTGTATGTACAGCAGAAGCCGGTGTTAGTTTAAACCGTCTTGCTAGTTCTAAATTGAGCTACTAATTTTAAAATAGAACCATCGCTGCAACGGACCACTGGGGGCTACTTTCAGTCTTCCCAGTTCCCACAACACCCTGCATGCGAGTCCGCACAGGGCGTTTCATCAAGAGTATCGGGCCGTGGCCGGATAAGGATCCGGCTGCTGTAAAATCCATGAAAGATGAAGTGATCAAAATTTCAGTATCAGATATCTTTCTTGATGAATCCATCTATCCAAGAGAAAATATGGATCATAAACGTATAGGTATTTTTGTGGAGAACCTGAGGGATGGTTTTGAATTTGAACCCATCCACATTCAGGCTTTTGTGAATCCGGAACTGTCTGAATCCAGCAGCATAGTCAAGGAGAAGGGCAAATACCGGATATTGGATGGGGCGCATAGATGGAGTGCTTTTAAGAAGACGGGGCAAACCCGGATTCCTGCAATTGTTAAAACCCTAAATGAAATTGATCCCCTGCTCTATGCTTCAAAACTGGCCATCGGCCCAAAACAGCTTACTGAAGTTGAAACCAGAAATACGGCCAGGCGTGCATTTCAATCAAACCCCAAATTAACATCTTCTGAAATCGGCAAGGCAATCGGCAGATCAAGACAGGCAGTTGACTTATATATTGCTGATTTAAGAGCCACAACTCTTTTGGAGCTTGATCTTAAAATCTTTCGTTTAAATTTACTGGGTATTACGCAAGAAAGGATTGCAAAGAGACTGGGTATACCTCAAAAGACTTTATTCAACCATTTAGCCCAAATGCCAACATTGGCAAAATGGCTAAATAGCGATTTATCAAAAGGTTTTACTGTTCCGCAAGTTGCGAATAAGCACGACTGGCCTGAGTCTATGGTATGGTCGCAGGCTTTGCAGGGAAAGGATGATTTAATGCAGGTGTTGTGGCAGCCATGCAGAAAAAGAAGATTCTCGGGGTTGTCAGCCGATATGTAATGATTTTAAGGTGAAGCGTTCTTTGCGCTCTGTTGTTATTTTTTCAACCACAAAAATGAGCCGGATTTCACTGGTGATGTTAATGTTCTCGGCAGCATCGGCATTGACCGGGACGGCACCCTCCTGGATTATGATTTCATGGAGGTCAATGTGGCCCGGGTCAAGATGCCCCCGGGCAGAGAGATGGTCAAACAATCACACTTAAGCCAGACCGAGTTCGGCTTTCACAGTCTCGATTCCTATCTTTTCGATAAAATGTGCGGTACGCTGTTTTTGAGGCGCTTTTTCAGAATAAAAGGTCAAAAACTGTTGGGTCAGTTCAAAGGTTTCTTTATCGCGTTGCAGAATCACACCGGCAGGAAGCGGTTTTGAATCTGACATATTGTACTCCTGATTTATCTTTTTAATATTGCATCCTCATGAACCGGCAAACGGTTTTTGGATGGGCACTTGTATAGCCGGGATAATACATTGAAAATAGGAATTAACGAACGTTACTGTTGGTTTAAAGAATCCGTCCCGCCAGTAGGCTGTGCGTTAGGCCATTTTTTAAACAAAATATCTAACCGATGAAATGCACCGGATAAAACCGGTGCATTTCGGTTATGTCCTAAGAGGTCATTCATATTGCGAAAAACAAAGAGAACATGTATCATAAGATTTAACTATATAAGAGAGGTAACAATGCAGCAAGTATCTCTGCCATTAAACAAAATGACCACCGCCGAAAAGATAGTTGTAATGAATCAAATCTGGGATGATCTTATGCGTAATCCAGATGATATTCCATCACCTGAATGGCATAATGAAGTTTTATCCGCTCGTGCCAAGCGAATTCAAAATGGTGAAGCTCATTTTAAAGACTTTGATTCTGTCAAATCTGAATTACGTTCAGAGTTTAAATGAATATTCAAATTCTTGATGAAGCTCAAACTGACCTACGCGAAGGAGCCCAATTTTACGAGCGACAAAATGTAGGTCTTGGAACCTATTTTCTCGATACCATATTTTCTGATATAGATTCTTTAATTCTTTACGCCGGTGTCCTATATTAAACTCAATGGCTACCACCGGTTGCTATCAAAAACTTTCCCATATGCAGTCTACTATCAAATAGATGCTGATATCATAAAAATCTACGCCATTTTAGATTGTCGAAGAAATCCAAATCGAACAATCGAGGAGTTAAAGCAACGTCGGACATAACTCAGCGCTGCAGCGGACCGCAAGGGGCGCAAGTTAGGACAGCGATTATATGGATATTAAACAATGATTTCATATCAAACGAAAACAACATTTGAAATTAGAAATTTTCTCTTGGGCAAAGAAACCCTTCTCGTTGAGCTGATTCAATTGGCAAAGGCAGACGTTCATGATGAGCCATTAGTAATAAATCAGTATGGCGTTTTGAAAAGTTTATTGAGACGAGAAAAAGATTTTTCAAATAAAGCAAGGGTGAAAAAGAATGCAACACCTGCCGAAGAGCAAATATTATTTCCGGCGGCAAATGAACTTTACCAAATTTTAAAAGTACCCGTTCGTGGT
>JAHJDU010000134.1 GCA_018812385.1 Pseudomonadota bacterium | reverse complement strand
TGGATGGAAAAATAATATTTTAAGTTGGTATTCATCAAAAAGATTTTTTATCAATTTTTTGTTAAAAAAACCGATATGTTCCGGTGGCTGAACTTCCTTCCACTCAATGAAATTTTTGGGGACCCTAAAATGTCCGGCATCTGGTGTGGTTAAATATAACACACCGTCTTTTTTAAGTAATTTTTTGATGGATTCCATAAAACTGTGGACATCTGTTAAATGCTCTATTACCTCACAGCATAAAATTAAGTCAAACCTCTTACCTTGTTCGGCAAGTTCTCCGGAAGTCATATTGTAATAATTATTATCAGGAAATAACCCTTTGGCATGATTTATTGCATCCGGGCTTAAATCAATCCCTGTTGCATTTAGGCCATAGCTTCTTGCAGCTTCAACACCAAAACCGATATTGCATCCAATATCAAGAAAGTCTTTACCTTTCATGAATTTTGTTAAAAGCCAAAGCTTTCTTTTAAAACGCTTTATTTTCCAATTAACATTTTTTAGATTTCTCTCATTCCCATCATAAATATCATACACCTTTTTCATCTGTTCTTCAGTGGGGTATGGGGTCATATAATAAAAACCACACGATTTGCATTTGACAATTGTACAATCTTTTTTTGTCCCGATTACATCATATTGTTTTTTTTTACAATAATAGCAATACATGGAAATTAAATTATCCTTTGTAAATTGTTAATGGGGAGTTAGATTCTTCGTCGAAACGCAAACAATGATAAACGATGCCAATGCAAGATACCATCCGGTATAGAGACTAAATCCTGCTAAGGATATAACAAAATACAATATAGGCCAACTTATAAAACCAATATAGTGTGATGTGATATTCTTAAATGTTGATTGTAATACAACAACGGACAGCCATAATGAACATATTAATCCGATTATACCCGTGCATGATAAGATTTGAAGAAAGTTATTATGGGCATGATAAATATCTTTTTTAAGATACCATTGTATGCCGTTAGGGTCAATATATGGTTTAATATCTGATTTTTGTATGAGCTCTGTAATGGCACTCATATAAGATGATATGCCTGCACCAAACAAAGGATTGTCATAAAACAATAAAAATGAAGTTTTCCATATAAAAATTCTTTCATAAACAGAAGCGAGGTTTCTGAAATTATTTGTCGTATAAAGGTAATAGGAAATGCCTGTAAGAGAAGCTATGCCACAGAGAATCAACAAGTAGTTTTTTTTTTTCAACATGAAATAAAATAGCACAAACAAAATGCTGCTCAACAGGGCCAAGTGGAGTGTCCGAATATGAAATGATGTCAAAAAACACAAACCTGTAATAGCCGCAATGGAAATTAATGCCCTTACTTTGTTTTTTTGCGTTGTATCAAAAAGAGCCCATGTAAGAAAAAAAAGTGTATAGAAAGCTAGCATGGTTGGATAACGAACGCCTTCTTTTTCTTTCTCAAGATACCTTGTAAGAGGTTTCCCCATGAAATCAAATCCAAATATATGGACAAATGCAATATTCAGCAGTGCATAAACAAACCCTGCAACAATTCCGTAAAAAAGATATCTAAAGACAGGAAATCTTTGAGATGTTTCTACCATTGCTGCTATGAAAAGCAGGTGTCTTATGATCACAACGTCATGGAGATAACCTTTGTCACCACCTCCATTTAAAAGAACACTGATTAGAATTGAAATGTATACTGCTATCAGTGGTTTAATGAAGGGCTGTTCAAGTAGAGTTTTCAGAGAATTATTTTTGAATTTGATTTGTGCTGCAATCCATATGAGTGAGGTTAATGCTATTATTGCTTCAAAAGCACTTGGCCCCAACATAATTCCAAAGGGGAGAAGAGCACCTGTGATTGCAACATATTTGTCAAATTTTTCCTGTGTTCTTTTATGTCCAGCTATATCCATTATTAACAATTACTTCCTTGGGATTATACTATAGGGCCTTGTTTTCCATCTGTTGTGAATCCAGAAATATTGATCCGGATATTTTCTTACCATTGATTCAATGGCAATTGTATAATTCTGCGTGTTATTCTCAATATCCTTGATCATGTCTCCAGTGGATTGTAAAGGAATCTCAGGTAAATATTCCACCACATACGTATTATCTGTTTTAGCAATATACATAGGCACAACCGGTGCTTTTGTCCTCAAGGCAAGAACCGCCATCCCTTTGTTGGTGCAAGCAGATCTGCCAAAAAAATCAACAAAAACTCCATTGTACCAATCAGCGTTCTGATCAAGCAAAGTTCCCACAGCATTTTTGTTTCTTAAAATAGCATCAATTTTTTTGGCAGCTCCTCTTAAAGGGATCATGGTTACTCCAAACCGCTGTCTTTCTTCAAGCATCAGCCTTTCCAAGGG
>JAHJDU010000014.1 GCA_018812385.1 Pseudomonadota bacterium | reverse complement strand
GCCACCTTTAGTTTTGGACAGTTTTTATATGAAAAAAATGCCCGCATTGAAAGGACCCTTGAATTTTCAAGCCCGATTTACCGCCTTGAACTGGGAATGGTGGGGAGGCTGTTTGCCCAGGACGCTTCTCTTTACTCTGAAATCATTTTTGCGACAAAACAACGGCGCAAGCTTTTAAAAGACTATATTGCATCCTTAAATAATCATCTTGAAATGCTGGAAGCCAATGACAAACATCTTTTTATTGAAAAATTCGACCATATTGCTCAATGGTTTGGTCCCTTCAGCGAGCAGGCCATGCGTGAAAGCACGTTTCTGATCAACAAATTGATTGAAAGGTTTTAAATTCATTTTTCATTGCTTTAAATTTTTTCATATTGTTTTAATTTCTTTAACAGGGTTTTCCTTGTAATACCCAGTCTTCTGGCAGCTTCACTCTTGTTGCCTTCTGCTGATTCAAGGGTGGAAAGAATGGCTTTTTCTTCTATATCCGAAAGCCTGATATTTCCAAAATCGCTTCCGACTTCAATTGTGTCAGCATCCTTTACCTTTATAAAGGAAAGGTCTTCTTTGCAGATATAATCAGACCTGGCAAGAACCACACCCCTTTCCACGCTGTTCATCAATTCCCTGACATTGCCTTCCCATTCATACCGGATCATGGCATCCATGGCATCTGAAGAAAAGCCTTTTATATCCCGTTTGTTTTTCTTTGAAAAAATTTCTAAAAAATGATTTGCCAGGGTTGGGATATCTTCTTTCCTGTCCCTCAGGGGTGGGATCTCTATACTCACAACGTTAAGCCGATAGTATAAATCCTGGCGAAAGTTTCCTTGTTCTGACATTTGTTTTAAATTCTTATTGGTTGCGGCAATAATCCTCACATCAGTTTTAATATTTTCATCACTTCCCACGGGTGTGATCTCTTTTTCCTGAATTACCCTTAACAGCTTTGCCTGCATGGCAAGGCTCATTTCTCCAATTTCATCCAAAAGAATACTGCCCTTTTCTGCCAGTAAAAACCGTCCTTTTCTTTTCCTGTCTGCACCAGTGAATGATCCTTTTTCATGGCCAAAAAGTTCGGACTCAAGCAGGGTCTCAGTAATAGCGGCACAATTAATCCTTACATAGGGATGATCTTTTCGTGAAGAATTAAAATGGATGGCTGATGCAACCAGTTCCTTGCCCGTTCCTGATTCGCCCATGACCAGAACATTGGCATCAGTGGGTGCCACCATGTGAATGGTATCAAGCAGGGAAAGAATGGCAGGACTTTTTCCAAGAATGTCATGGGAAAAATCTTTCTCCTTTAACTGGATCTTCAAATGCCTGTTTTCCGTTTTTAAAGAAATACTTTCAAATATATGTTCAATGGTTAATTTCAGTTTATCAAAATCCAGGGGTTTGGTGAGATAATCATAGGCCCCGATTTGCAAAGCTTCCACAGCAGTCTGTACGGATGAATAGGCTGTCATGATGATGACCGGCAAAGAAGGATTATAGGCTTTAATCATCTGCAAAGCTTCCATCCCGGACATTTTAACCATTTTCATATCCATCAGAACAATATCAAAGGGCTGGTTTTTTACCATATCAACGGCGACTGCCCCATCATCTGCCAGATGAATCACAAGCCCCCAGTCGGCCATAACGGTCTCAAGCATTCTGGCATGGGCTGCATCATCGTCAACAACAAGTATTTTTTTCATTTTTATCCTTTTATGAAACAGGCAGATTGATAATAAAACACGTACCCTTACCTTTTTTGCTCTCCACACGAATGCTTGCATCAAGATTTTCAATGATCCTGTGAACAATTGAAAGGCCAAGCCCCGTGCCCCTAGGCCGGGTGGTAAAATAGGGATCAAAAATCAGATCAAGGGATGCTTCGTCTATACCCTGGCCGTTATCCTTAACCCTTATTTCAATCTGCTCATCCATGACCGCATCCTGTACCTGTATCTCCAGTATTCCTTTGTCATCCAATGCCTCTATGGCATTGATATATAGGTTTAAAAGGACCTGGTTCATCCGGTCGCCGTCTGTGTGAATTACTATTTTTTTTGTATCAATATTGACCCTTGTTTCAATATTTTTTTTCCCCAGATCATGGTGAACAAGTTTTAAAGAATGTGTTATCATCTCTTTGATATCCACTTGTTTTTTTTCAACGATCATGGGTTTTGCAAATTCAAGCAGCTGGGTAACAGATCGATTGATACGTTCCACTTCCTTGACCATAATCTGTGCAATCTCCTTGTCTGACGGTTTGTCCTCATATCGTTTACCAAAATAGGTTGCAAACCCTTTTATGGAACTCAAAGGATTTCTGATTTCATGGGCAACACCTGCTGCAAGTTTTCCAATGGCTGCAAGGCGCTTGTTTGTTTCCACCTGTTTTTTAAGCTCCCTTATCTGGGTGAGATCTCTGAAAAGAAATAAAAATCCCATGATTTGATTTTCATAATCCTTAATAGGAGATGCAGTTATATCAAGATCAAGCTTTCGGTCTGGCGCAATAATAAAATTGATCTCCCGGTTGAGAACGTCCTGAGATATTTCCATTTCCTTTATCAATTCAATCATTTGCGGGTAGGGTTGAGTCAAATCCCCTCCTAAAATATTTTTTGCAGCATTGTTCACAGATGTGATTTCATGGTCCTGATTAATCGTAACCAATCCTGACGGCATGTTCTGGATCACATTATCGGAAAATGCCTTAACACTTGTCAGGGAAGCTTTTGCAGACCTATACGCCTGGAAAACAAACAAAGCTACCATTCCGACACATCCCAATATAAAAAAAAGAATGCCCCTTAACACAGTCTCTTTTAATAATCTGTCCCGGGCGATTCTTGCCCTTTCCATGGAAAGGCCGGCAAAAATATAATGTTCCGCCATTTCAGGCAGCGTATCCCACTGGTTTTTAAGATAGGGTTGGCTCCAGTCCTTGATTCCTTTTTCAAAATTCTGCATATCCGACGAATCCTGATACCTGTGCATTGGCATTCCATCCTTGCGCATATGCCCGCGCATGGACCCGGACCTGATAGGTACAAACCGCTTGAATACTTCAAAAACCTGGGTCTGATCTTTTTGCAGTCTTACCCTGTGATAGACCATGGCCGTATCTTCATTTATCTTTACAGTCCCGGACATGGCATCAAAAATCTGTCCCACCATGGATGCATCCGAGTGTGCCAGTATCAGGCCATCCTTTGATGTAATCATCATATAGATAACTTCAGGCTGCAACGCGGTTTCCAAAAGCATGGCCTGTATTCTATTTGCGCCCCATCGCATGGTGAACATTCCGGTCCGGGTTCCCGCCTCAAATGTCCTTATCAATGAAGCACCCTTTTCCAATAATCTCTGGGTGAGAAATTCCTTTTGTTTTTCGAGTCTGTCAAGGGTCATGAATGTAAAAATAGGTAACATGATCAATAAAACACCAATAAGGAATAAAGGGGATATCCATGGAAACTTATATTTTTTCATTTTTCACCATTCAATTCACCATTCACCATTAATTTACTATTATAAGCAAAAACAATACCATGGAACCAATGCCTTTGTTTAAGTGCTGATTGATTTCCCGGCATCTTGATTGTGGGTATTTTATATACACATGGATACCTAGTACCGGGTAAAAAGTATACAAGATCATATATTCAATAGCAATGCTTGAATTTGTATAATTTTAAAAATATATTGAAAAACTAATAGCTTATAAAATAATTTTCTTTCTGGCACACCCTTTGCTATATCATATTTCAACAAACGGTGCAAAGATCGACTAACAAAACAACTTTAAATTGGAGATTATTATGAAAAAATCAATTATTATCATCAGTTCACTACTTATTATTGCTCTTGTATCAGGAAGCGCATTTGCATGGGGCCGGGGAATGGGTTCAGGATACAATCAAGACTGCCCGCGATATGGGGGGGAGCAAGGCGCCTTCAATGACTTGTCCAAGGATCAGAGAGATGCTCTGAGTGCACTTCGTCAGGGATTCATTGATGAAACCTATGAGCTGAGATCTGCAAAATTTGCAAAACGACAGGAAATGAGAATGCTCATGGAAACATCTGAACCTGACAGGGCAAAACTCGACAAATTGTCCCAGGAAATCATGGACCTGCAAAAACAGGTAATGAGCAAACGTATCGACTTTATGTTGGCTGCAAAAAAAATCGCACCTGAACTTGGCATGGGTAAAGGGTTTGGCCAGGGTCGAGGCGAATGGTCAGGCAGAGGCGGCCAAAGAGGTTGCCAGGGACAGGGAAGCGGTTGGAGTAATAACAATTAAAATCTGATTAAAATCTAACTAGTCTAACCTGATCCACCATAAAAAAGCCCGGAATGATGAAATCATATTCCATGATGAAAACATCTTCCGGGCTTTTTTTATTCCTTTTCAAGCCTTACACTATTTTTCAGTACTCCGATTTTCTCAATTTTTGTTTCCAGCACATCACCCGGAGTAAGATACACAGGCGGTTTTCTGGTATACCCCACCCCGCTTGGTGTTCCCGTTAATATAATTGTTCCGGGCATAAGCGTGGCAGATTCAGATAGATATGAAATGATCTGGGCCACAGAAAAAATCATATCACTTGTATTGCTTTTCTGCATGGTTTTCCCGTTTAACACACATTCAATATCAAGATTACCAGGGTCCTCAATCTCGTCAGGGGTCACAATCCAGGGGCCAAAAGGGCAAAATGTGTCAAAACTTTTCCCTTTTATCCATTGCTTGCCGCCTGCATGCATCTGCCATCTTCTGGCAGAAATATCATTGGCACAGGTATACCCCAGAACATAATCAAGGGCATTTTCCGGCAGGACATTTTTGGCATTCTTTTTTATGATCACAGCAAGTTCAACCTCATAATCAACTTCAGGGATCTTTGCGCAGGAGACCGGGATTCTGATATCATCCAGGTGACCTGTTGCCGCACCCAGATTCTTCATGAACACAACCGGATATTCTGGTAATTCAAATCCAGCCTCTTTGGCATGGAGCTTATAATTTAACCCAATGCAAAAAATGACTTTGGGTGAAATAGGGGTTAAAAATTTTTTAACGGGTTTTCTTTTCCCAGTATTGGAAAAATCAGTATAAATATCTCCCTCGATCACGGAAGCACTTTCATTAGCAAAATCACAACCAGTATAAATTTTATTGTCATCACTTTCAAACCTTAGTATTTGCATGTTTATTTTCTCCAGTTATTCATATATACAATTAAAAAAGTCGCTTATTTTTTGATTGTATTAAAATCATTATCATAAAAGGTCAAGCCCCTTTAACCCATGAGCCGGAATATGGAAAAACTATTCATTGGTCTTCCTGACAAAAAAGCAGATTTAATCATCTTGATTTTAACCTCTCAAAATATTGAAAATCATGCTGAACGGGAAAATAATTTATTTAATATCCTTGTAAATGAAGCAGATATGGAAAAAGCCCACACCATGGTTGAGACCTATTATAAAGAAAATAAATTTTTCAGGCTCAAACAGCAGTTACAGGAAATTCCCATATCCTCATTTAAATCATATCCAGCCTTTTGTATCATGGGACTGCTCTGGATTATTCATGCAGCCTGTATCCATTACCATATACATGAAGCCATGATATTAAAATATGGAGCCTCGGCCCTTTTTATCCTCCAGGGAGAGACCTACAGGACTATTACAGCTCTGTTCCTGCATGCAGATGCTCG
>JAHJDU010000133.1 GCA_018812385.1 Pseudomonadota bacterium | reverse complement strand
TTTTTTTTCTGGAACCGGGCGCAGGTGCTAAATCATGAAGCTGCATATTACACCTCCTCTACTTTAACAAGATGAGACACTTTTTTAACCTGTCCCAGGATAACCGGGTCAGCATTATGCTCAACCATATGATTCATTTTTCTCAATCCGAGAGAACGAATAATCCGACCATGTTTAGCAGGTCTTCCTATTGTGCTTTTAATTTGTGTAATTCTTATTCTACCAGTCATTTGTACAACCTCTTATATATCTTCAGGTCTAAGACCACGACGTTTTGCTACTTCTTCTTTTGTACAAAGCGATTGAAGGCCTGCCATCGTTGCTCGGACAATATTTTGGGTGTTATGTGTTCCAATACATTTTGTCAGGATATCGGTTACTCCCACTGCCTCAAGGACTGCACGGATTCCGCCACCTGCAATAAGGCCGGTACCAGGAGAAGCAGGTTTCAGCAATACTCGTCCAGCGCCAGCTTTTCCAACTACTTCAAAAGGAACCGTTCCATTGAGTAAAGAAATTTTAACCATATTTCTTTTTGCCTTTTCCAGGCCTTTTTTAATTGCTTCAGGTACTTCTGTTGCCTTTCCCAGGCCGTAACCAACGCTGCCTTCACCGTCACCAACAACGACAAGTGCACTAAATCTGAAATTTCTACCGCCTTTTACAACTTTTGCAACACGGTTGATCCTGACAACCTTATCAATTAATCCACTATCTTCCATCTGCTGTCTTGCCAATGGTGTTCCTCCTTAATTAGAAATTCAATCCGGCTTCACGGGCTCCGTCTGAAAGCGCTTTTATGCGCCCATGATATAAAAATCCGTTCCTGTCCAGGACTACTTTTTTAATTCCTTTATCAAGAGCTCTCTTGCCGATGAGGTTTCCAACTGCCTTGGCAATTTCCACCTTTTTGCCCTCTACCTTATGCTCCTTATACTCATTATCAAGGGTAGATGCAGATACAAGTGTGCTGCCGCTGATATCATCAACAATCTGGGCGTATATATGCTTTGAACTTCTGAACACACTTAATCGTGGACGATCCTGATTACCAAAAATATTTTTTCTAACTCTTTTCTTTCTTTTAAGCCTTGCTTTAAGCCTTGGTGCTGTATTTCCCATAATCTTTATATTCCCGCCTTTTAGTCCTTACCTGCAGTCTTACCAGCTTTTCTCATAATTCTTTCATCTGCATACATAATGCCTTTGCCTTTATAAGGCTCAGGCGGTCTAATATCTCTTATGTTTGCCGCTGCCTGGCCGAGCGTTTCCTTATTGATTCCTGATAAAATAATCTGGGTATTATTTTCAACATTGGCAGAAATCCCCTCGGGAAGTGTAAATTCAACCGGGTTGGAATATCCAACATTGAGTATAAGACTGTTCCCTTTTATTTCTGCACGATAACCAATACCGGAAAGTTGAAGTTTTTTCTCATATCCTGCTGTAACGCCGGTCACCATATTGAAAATCAGGGATCTGAATAACCCTTGCAAAGCCACTTTTTTCTTGTCGCTTGCATCTGTTTTAATAGTTACAATATCATCATTTATACTTATTTCGACAGCCGGGTGCAGTTGTCGTTCAAGATGCCCTTTAGGTCCTTTGACTGAAATCATATCACCATTTAGAGCAACTTGGACCTTATCTGGAAGCTGTACCGGCTTTTTTCCTATTCTAGACATATATTACTCCTGTACTACCATACGTTACAAAGAATTTCACCACCGACATTTGCTTCTTTAGCCTGTTTATCTGTCATCAATCCTTTGGATGTTGAGACAATAGATATGCCCAGGCCATTTAAAACCGGCTTTAGTTGTTTTGATTTATAGTAAACCCTGCAAGATGGTTTGCTCACTCTTTCAATACCAAAAATTGTGGGTTTTCCCTCAGATACATATTTTATGTAGACACGAATACTTCCTTGTGTCTCATTCTCAAGAAATTTAAAGTCCTTGATATATCCTTGTTCTTTAAGCACCCGCACCATTGCCAACTTAATTGTTGATCCGGGGATATCCACCTTAACAAACCCTGCTTTACCACCATTTCTTATGATTGTCAGCATGTCTGCAATTGGATCACTACTTGCCATTTGAAATCTCCTTAAAATCCGCTGATATAATTCTGTTTAAAAAGTTTTTGCCTTACCAACTTGATTTAGTAACGCCTGGCAGCTTGCCTTCGGATGCAAGTTTCCTAAAACAAATTCTGCAAATACCAGCTTTTCTAATAAATCCCCTTGGTCTACCGCATAAGGGACATCTGTTATATGCACGTACTGAAAACTTTGGTTTTCTCTGCGCTTTTATGATTAAAGCTTTTTTAGCCAAGCTTTCCTCCTTAAGATCCTTAATTTTTGAAAGGCATTCCCAACAACTTCAAGAATACTTTACCTTCCTCATCAGTTTTAGCTGTTGTTACAATAGTAATATTAAGACCTTTAATACTTTCGGTCTTATCATAATCTATTTCTGGGAATATGATATGTTCTGTAATACCCAGGCTGTAATTGCCCCTGCCATCAAACGCTTTTGGCGATATTCCTCGAAAGTCCCTAACACGTGGTAAAGCAATATTTACAAGTCTGTCAAAAAAATCATACATCTTTTTACGGCGCAATGTGACCTTACACCCGATGGGAAGGTCAGCACGAAGTTTAAAATTTGCAATCGGTTTTTTTGCTCTTGTAACGACTACTTTCTGGCCGGCGATCAATGCCAGCTCAGATGCAGCTGATTCAATTATCTTGGGATTTCTTACCGCTTCTCCAAGCCCCATGTTTAACACAATTTTCTCAAGCTTTGGCACCTGTAATTCATTTATATAATTAAAGGTTTTCTGAAGCTGAGGAACAACCTCGTTATTATACTTTTCCTTAAGGGTTGACATGTATTCTCTCCGCCTTTGGTCTTAAGAATCTATCTGCTGATTGCATTTTTTGCAGATTCTTACCCGTTTTCCATTTTCCAATAGTTTCATTCCAATTCTTGTTGGTTTAACACATGCATTGCACATAACCATCAGGTTGGAAATTTGAATCGGCATGGTTTTATCCACGATACCACCTTGTGGATTCGCCTGTGTTGGTCTCTGATGAACTTTAACCACATTCATATTTTCAACAACGACCCGGTTTGTCTTTTTAACGACTTTCAGCACTTTACCGATTTTGTCCTTATCTTTTCCGGTCAGCACTTTAACCTTGTCTTCTTTTTTTATTCTAATTTTCATTGTTTCCATACGATTTTTCTCCAATAACCTGATAATTAAAGCACATCAGGAGCCAGAGAGACAATTTTCATAAATCGTTTTGCCCTTAACTCTCTTGCTACCGGACCAAAGATACGTGTACCAACCGGTTCATTTGATTTTGTTAAAATAACAGCTGAATTATCATCAAACCTGATCATTGAGCCATCGACCCTGGATATTTCCTTCTTGGTTCTGACAATCACCGCCTGAACAACGTCTCCCTTGCTGACTTTTGCATTGGGAATAGCTTCTTTAACAGAGCAGGTAATGATATCGCCAATGCTGGCATATCGTCTTTTGGATCCGCCTAGTACCTTTATGCAATACAATTCCTTTGCACCGGAGTTGTCTGCCACAGTCAATCTAGTTTCACTTTGAATCATTTCTCAACTCCTTTAATCAAACGGTTTTTTTAACGATTCCAGTGACTCTGAAACGTTTTAGCTTGCTCAAAGGTCTTGTCTCGATAATTTTAACTGTATCACCGATCCTGCATTCATTGATCTCATCATGAGCATGGTATTTTTTATACCGTTTCATAAATTTTTTATAAACCTTGTGCTGAACAAATCTTTCGACCTGAACAACTACCGACTTATCCATTTTGTCTGATACAATAAGACCTATCAGCTCTCTTTTATTTTTTTGAATATTTTCCATAGTAGTTTCTTCGCAAATTAGCTAATATTTACATTCATTTCTTTAGATATCGTGTAAAACCTTGCAATATCCTTTTTGACATTTGAAAGTGTCGCTGTGTTCTCAAGCTGTCCGACATTGTTTTGAAAGCGAAGATTAAAAAGCTCTTTCTTTAATTCAACAAGCTTTCCTTTAATCTTATCTGCTCCAATCTCTCTAATTTCGCTAGCTTTCATGTTTACTTACTCCTTTCCACAAAACGGGTTTTTACGGAAAGTTTTCTGGCCGCAAGTTTCATGGCTTCTATGGCAACTTCTCTTGAGATCCCTTCCATCTCATAAAGAATTTTACCAGGTTTCACTCTGGCAACCCAAGCATCTGTTGCGCCTTTACCTTTCCCCATTCTGACTTCTGCTGGTTTTTTGGTAACAGGATGGTCAGGAAAAAATCTTATCCAACTTTTACCCGCTCTTTTTGCATGCCGGGTTAATGCAACCCTTGCTGCTTCAATCTGTCTTGCATTTACATAACCGCATTCAGTTGCCTGGAGGCCGAAGTCACCAAAGCTAAGCGTGTTACCTCTGTCTGGCGAGCCCTTTGTTCTGCCACGAAACTGTTTACGGAATTTTACATTTTTTGGACTAAGCATTTTTTATTTCTCCTAATCGCCTCTATTTTGCCAACGCTTGTTCACCAGGATTTAATACTTCACCTTTAAATATAAAGGTTTTAATTCCAATGAGCCCGTATGTGGTTTTTGCTTCGGTAAAACCGTACTCAACATCCGCCCTTAAAGTGTGAAGAGGAATACGACCTTCTTTATACCACTCGGTTCTTGCCATTTCAGCACCCCCAAGGCGACCAGCACAAATAATTTTTATTCCCTTTGCGCCAAACCGCATGGCAGAGGACACACTTCGCTTCATCGCTCGCCGGAAAGCAATTCTTCTTTCCAGCTGAAGGGCTATATTCTCTGCTACCAGTTGAGCATCAATTTCCGGCCGTCTGACTTCTTTGATATCAATCAGCACCGAAGGTTTTAGCATTTTTTCAAGTTCCTGTTTGAGAAGCGCAATATCTGCTCCTTTTTTCCCGATAATTATACCGGGTCTTGCTGCAAACACTCTCAATCGAATTTGTTTAGAAAATCGTTCTATTTCGATTTTTGAAATACCAGCATGAAAGAGCTTCTTTTTCAAAAATTTTCTGACTTTGAAATCTTCTTCAACAAAAGAGGCATAATCTTTGTCTGCATACCATCTGGAATCCCAGGTCCTGATGATGCCTAATCTTAAACTGGTAGGATGTACTTTCTGGCCCAAGCTTATTTCCTCCTATTGTCAATATCTTCAACAATTACTGTTAAATGACTGCTTCTTTTCAAAATTCTGGCTGCTCTTCCCCGAGCTCTTGGTCTGAACCGTTTCATGGTAGGACCGCGATCAACAAAAATATTTTTGACAACCAGCTTATCCACATCAAGCTCATTATTATGCTCGGCATTAGCAACAGCTGACTGCAAGGTTTTATAAATAATTCCTGCGGCCTTGAGCGGCATAAACTTTAAAAGCGTCAGAGCTTGTCCGGCATTTTTACCTTTTACTTCAACAATGGGCAACCGAAGCTTTAATGGTGAAATTCTTGTGTATCTTGTAGTTGCTTTAACTTCCATATCAATATCCTTTAATCGAACAAGAGATTATCTCTTGGATTTTTTATCTCCTGCATGACCCCAAAATGTTCTAGTCGGTGAAAACTCACCCAGCTTATGACCGACCATATTTTCTGAAACAAAGACGGGTATAAATTTTTTACCATTATGTACAGCAAATGTCACGCCGACCATTTCAGGGAATATAGTAGATCTACGTGACCAGGTTTTGATAACTTTGTTGCGTGTAGACTTACCTGCTTCCAAAACTTTTTTAAAAAGATGGGGTGCAATGTAAGGTCCTTTTTTCAATGATCTTGGCATAATTTATCACCTATTTATTTTTACCTATTTTCTTTTGGCTCTTCTTTTAACAATATATTGATCGGTTCTGGCATTATTTCTGGTTCTCTTGCCTTTTGCCGGCACACCCCAGGGTGAACAAGGCTGTCTGCCGCCTGATGATCTTCCTTCACCGCCACCCATAGGATGGTCAACCGGGTTCATGGCCACACCACGAACTGAGGGTCTTTGTCCCATCCACCTGGATCGACCTGCTTTACCGATCTTTACGTCACCATGTTTCTCATTACCCACCCTACCAACAGTGGCTTTACATTTCAGGTGAATCATCCTTACTTCACCTGAAGGCAGGAGAACCTGAGCATAGGTTCCTTCTTTTGCCATAAGCCGTGCATAAGCACCAGCACTTCTGACAATCTGCCCGCCTTTGTCCTGTTTCAATTCAATATTATGAATTCTTGTACCCAAAGGAATATTTTCAAGGGCCATACAATTACCAGGTTTAATGTCCGCCTCTGATCCTGTTTCCAGAATATCACCGACTTTGACCTCCAAAGGTGCCAAAATATATCTTTTTTCACCATCTGCATAAACCAGAAGAGCAATTCTCGCACTTCTGTTCGGATCATACTCAATGGCAGATACCTTTGCTGGGATACCATCTTTATCTCTTTTGAAATCAATGATACGATACTTCTTTTTTGCTCCGCCACCTCTGTGTCTAGCTGTAATTCTTCCGTTAGAGTTTCGACCGGATCGTTTGTTTAACGTTTTAGTCAGCTGTCTTTCAGGCTTGGTTTTGGTAATTTCTTCAAAAGAAAGGTATTCCTGAGAGCGTCGTCCGGGAGATGTCGGCTTTGTCTTAATTATTGTTGACATATATATACCTCTTTAAACACCTTCAAAAAAATCAATTCTTTGTCCTGGCATCAGTGTAACTATTGCTTTTTTCCAATCTTTTCTTTTGCCAATGATTCTGCCGCGCTGTTTTACTTTTCCTTTTACCTGTAAGGTTCTGACCTGCTTTACCTTGGTATTGAAACTTTTCTCAACAGCATTTTTGATTTCAACCCGGTTTGCTCTTTTATCAACTTTGAGTGTCACCTGATTGTTTGTTTCTTTTTGAAGGGTAGTTTTTTCTGTAACTACTGGCCCTCTAATAATGTCATATTGTTCCATCTTAGCTCAACCTCCCTTCGATATTTTTAATGGTCGATTCTACTAAAAGAAGGTTTTTGAACTTTAAAATATCATATACATTGAGACCCTCGGTTTTTATCACTTTGACATCTGGAATATTTCTGGAAGAAAGCAAAAGAGTTGCTTCCTCTGCATCAGAAACAATCAACAGATCAGAAAGGTCTAATGCGTTAAGTACATTGACAAATTCCCTGGTCTTGATGGTTTCAAGGTTGAAATCATCAATTATATAAATGGTATTATCCTCCATTTTTGAGCTTAGCGCCATTTTCAGGGCAAGTTTTCTTACTTTTTTGGGTACCTTGATCGCATAGGATCTTGGAGACGGCCCAAAAATCACTCCACCACCCTTTCTTAAAGGTGATTTTATACTGCCGGCACGTGCATTGCCGGTCCCTTTCTGTCTAAACAGCTTTCTGGTACTACCGCTCACCATACCCCTGGTCTTACACGCAGCTGTCCCTTCTCGTTTTGCAACAAGCTGGGACCGGACAACCTCGTGAAGAACACTTTTTTTAATGGGTGTGTTGAAAATCTCGTCAGAAAGCTGAGTTTCAGACACTTTTTTGCCTGCACTGTTTAATACATCTACAGTAGCCATATTCTTCCTCATAAATTTTGATCAGCTATGCATCACTGCGATAAAATTGCAATACCCATAGCCGCATTTTAGTCCTACATTAAGTTGTAAGATGTGATCACTCGAGTTGAGAGAAACATATTACAGACATTTTCTCATATCTTCTCAAATCTCACTACTCAAATCTCACTACTTTTTATCAGTCTTTTGCACTTCCAATATTCCTGTTTTAAAACCAGGCACCGGGCCGTTTACCAACAAGAGATTACCTTCATGCTTTATATCTACAATTGTGAGATTCTTTACAGTCTTTCTGTCTGTGCCCATGTGACCAGGCATTTTCTTTCCTTTAATAACCCTTGAAGGCCAGGCACTGTTTCCGATCGAACCTGGTTTTCGATGATTTCTACAACCATGTGTTTCAGGACCGCGGCTAAACCCATGCCGTTTAATCACTCCCTGGAAACCACGTCCTTTTGATATTCCAGATATATTCACTTTATCACCAACAGCAAATATATCAACCCCGATGGTAGCACCAGCTTCAATACTTTCAGCACCATCGACTCTGAACTCTCTTAAAACACAAAATCCCTTATCACTAGTTTTTTTTAAATGTCCTGCCATGGGTTTATTCAATTTTTCAACCGGCTTTTCATCAAATCCAAGTTGAAGGGCATTATACCCATCGATTTCTTTGGTTTTAACCTGGGTAACAACACATGGTCCGACTTGCAAAACTGTAACAGGAACAAGCTTTCCATCTGCGGAAAAGACGTTGGTCATTCCGATTTTTTTTCCAAGTAATGCACTCATAATTGGTTCCTGTTATTGAACTATAATTTAATTTCTACATCCACGCCCGGCGAAAGATCAAGCTTCATTAACGCATCAACTGTCTGCTGGGTTGGTTCTATAATATCCATCATTCTTTTATGCGTTCTGATTTCAAATTGTTCCCGTGATTTTTTATTAACATGGGGGGAACGCAATACAGTAAACTTGTTTATACGTGTCGGAAGAGGTACCGGCCCAACAATTTTGGCACCTGTTTTCCTTGCGGTATCAACTATATCCACTGAAGACTGATCAAGAAGTTTATGATCATAGGCTTTGAGCCTGATCCTAATTTTGGTTTTCAACATGATAGAAGTGTTCTTCCTAGCTTATTCTACAATTTCACCGATAACACCGGCACCAACAGTACGTCCACCTTCTCTGATTGCAAACCTGAGCTCTTTTTCCATTGCAATGGGATTAATCAGCTCTACGTTAATGGTTGCATTATCACCAGGCATGATCATTTC
>JAHJDU010000132.1 GCA_018812385.1 Pseudomonadota bacterium | reverse complement strand
TCTTTTGGCTCGTTTGGTAAATACTGGAATTCTATGGCTTAAAAGAAGGTCTTCCAGGATATAAAAATAAGCTTCTACAAGTTTACGATTTGCATTGCAATCCCGGGCAACTTCAGAAATATTCAGGGTTGCAGCCTGAGAAAAGCTCGCAGCTTCAAGAAACCTGGTAAATACCTGAAGGTTTCTTGTCAGACCCTCCTGCTGGACCTCTTCTCTTAAATATGTTCTGACATATCCTGCCAAATAATCGGCAGGATTTTTTTCAGAGTATATGGATGGCAGATGCCCAAATTTCAGGGATTTATCCAGGGAAAAATCATTTCCAAGCTCAGCAGCTGTCAGGGTGTGCATAAACCTTGTCAATGCTCTTCCTGCTAGAAGATTCACACCTTTTGATCTAAGTTTACGTGCACTTGATCCGGTTAAAACAAACTTTAATTGCCTTTTTTCAATCAGCCTGTGAACCTCATTCAATAATTCCGGAACTCTTTGAATTTCATCTATAATTACCCAATCGGGAAAATGGTTTGGAATCAGGTCAGCAAGCCTTCCGGGTGAAGCAAGTAAAGAGTGGTACAGCTCTGATTCCAACAGGTCGATATATATGCTGTCTGGGAAGATTTTTTTCAGCCAGGTTGTTTTGCCTGTAGCACGTGGGCCAAACAGGAAAAAACTTTTTTCTTCAGGGATTTTAAGAATTCTGGAGTACATAACTCCATTTTGCATATATTTTTTGAGATGTCAATACCTTTTTGATGCTAATTTGGCAGTATTGATCAGAACTGTTTATAAAAGAATCAGATTTTTGACAATAATTGACCTATACTTTATTGGATGATAAAGATTAATTTTGATATTTTGGAAAAGCTGAGAAATTTTTGAAAAAAGTGAAATATATAATTATTAGTTTGCTTGTGGTTTTATTTGTTTACGGCAGATACATTGAGCCAAATACAATTCAAATCAGGGAAATAAAGATAAACTATGATTTTATTGGCAAGGCTTTAAAAGATAAAACCATTGTTCATCTTTCAGATCTGCATATGGCAGGGCTTGGAAAGGTTGAAGATGCGGTATTAAAAAGCATTGAACAGGTCAACCCGGATCTGATATTTCTGACAGGGGATTATGTGAGATGGAAGGGTGATACTCAACCAGCATTGCAATTTTTATCCAGGTTAAAAGCAAAATATGGTGTTTTTGCCGTAATGGGGGATTATGACTATTCTGATTCAAAGAACTCCTGTCTGTTCTGCCATAAAAAGGGAAGCGGCAGGCCCACAAAGCAACATAATGTCACTATGCTGAGAAATTCTTTACAAAAGATACATATCGGTGACCAGGTTGTTAAGATTGCAGGCATAGATGAAGAGTATGATGATCTGAATGAATTCAAAGAAATGGAGGATATGGTTGATCAGGGTAAGCCATTATTGGTGTTAAGCCACAGTCCTTTTGTCTTTGATAAATTTTCAGGCAAAGACAGGGTTTTCCTGTTTAGCGGCGATACCCATGGCGGGCAGGTAAGGCTTCCTTTATGGTTGTATAAACTTTTTGGGTATGAAAAAAATGTGAAATACAATTATGGATTGTTTCAGGAAGGCAATAAAACCATGTATGTAACAAGGGGGATCGGCACAAGCCATTTCAAGTTCAGGCTTTTTAGTCAACCGGAAATAGTGGTGTTCCGGTTTTAAGGGCAGGGCAACATGGCTAAAAATATTTTTATATTGCTTTTTTGTGTACTTTTTATTGCTGCCTGTGAAAAGATACCATCTAAAGAACTTGTGTTGTTTGATTTTGAATCAGAATCTGTTTTTGATGAATTTCACTGGAAATGCCGCACCCTTTTTTCCCTTTCAGATGATTATGCCGTCCAGGGTAAAAAATCCTTAAAGCTTGAACTGTTTCCCTCATCATACCCGGGGCTTTCACCCGCATTGAAGCATCATGACTGGAGAGGGTATCAAGCCTTGTGTTTTGAGGTATATAATCCTTCACCTGAAGCTGTAACCCTTGTTTTAAGAATTGATGATAAAAAAGATGCTTTAGAATTCAGTGATAGATATAATAAAAGTTTTAAGTTGTTGCCCGGTGCAAACAAGTTAAAAATATCCCTGGACAATCTTAAAACATCGGGAATAAACAGACCCCTTGAATTGAAAAAAATTTACAGGTTCCTGGTTTTCATGTCCCATCCTGATAAAAAGTATGTTTTGTATCTGGATTATTTTCGAT
>JAHJDU010000131.1 GCA_018812385.1 Pseudomonadota bacterium | reverse complement strand
TACTTTTAGCCTGGCAACGGCGACCCTGCCTCAAATGGCGGTGACAGAGTATCTGCAATCCGGCGGGTATGAGCTGCATATGCGAAAAGTGCGCCGGGCCTATGCCTACAATGTCTCCCGGATGTATGAAGCGGTGATCCGCCATTTCCCGGAAGGCACCCGGGTATCCAGGCCGGATGGTGGATTTGTCCTGTGGATACAGATGCCCGAGACCGTTGATTCCCTTATTCTATATAAACAGGCGTTGCAGGCAGGCATCACATTGTCGCCGGGCTACCTTTTTTCCGCCACAAAACGATATAAAAATTATATCCGTTTGAACGCCTCCCGATGGTCAGATGACATAAACAGGGGCGTGATCCGACTGGGTGAAATTGTCGAAAAAATGGTTTAACAACAAACTGGATTTAGGAGTTTAAAAAGATTCCCTTGGTGAAAATAGTGCTGAAAGTTTCAGCTAGTTCGGGTGTAGACATCTTCCCCTCTGGGTTAAACCACCGGTAAGCCCAGCTCACCATTCCAAAAAATGCAAAGGCACAGACCTGGGGATCCAGGTCCCTCATCTGACCCCTGTTTTTTAATGCTTCAAAAACTTTTGTCAGTTGGACCAGGTATTCTTTCTTTTTTAGCTTCAAAGCGTCTTGATGCACTGGCTTCAAACAGTTCTGTTCGTGGACCAGCAATTTCATTTTATCGAAATTAATAGCAGTCAGGGTGTGCACTCGAAGTATTTCGATTAATACCCCCTGAAGGTTTGTATTTCTTTTTTCAATATCCTCAATCAACTTCAAGCCAGTGCTCATGGTTTCGTCTAATATTTGATACAGAAGCTCTTCCTTGCTATCAAAATAATAGTAGATAGAAGCAGCACTAATACCACCTTCCTGGGCTATCCCCCGGATGGTGGTCCGCTCAAAACCGTTCCGGGCAAATACTTTGGCCGCTATCTCGCGGATACTGTTCCGCTTTGTTTCTTTTCCCAAATCCGACTCCTGTTCTAGATAGAAGATATGCAGGTGTTTTTTGTCTGCCCTGTTCACAATGGGTATGATCTGCTACACAATATATCTCAATAATGTTAAGAAACCACAAATATATTTAATATGCAAGGAAAAGCAATTTTGTATTTTCAGTTGTGAACAATCAATGGATTTACCGTTTGAAAAATTTCTTGACATGGATTTTATTTTTAATTACATAATTCGAACAAGTGTTCAAATCGATTGTTCAACAATCTGTGTGTTATAGTAAAAGGAGTAAAAAAAAATATGTCAAAACCAAAAATTCGCACTCAGGTTCTTCAAAAAGGCCATCCACCGTTTTGTCTGAAGTCTTACCAGCAATGCCGGGGGTGTTTTGGGTGGCGTAATATGCTTAAAGCAGCCCAGTCAGATAATAGCTGGCAGGGCCTCCCATTAAAATGCCTGCTGACAGGTTTAACATTAAAGATTGAAAGTCATCTCCACTGACAAGTGGTTCACACCCAAATGGAAATAAAACAATGCCCCTCCAGTATAATTTAGAGAACTATCACAAACCCGAAGATATTGGACAGGCAATCGACCTGCTGTCAAAATTAGGAAATACGGCACAGGTGATTGCAGGTGGAACAGATATTCTGCCCAGGCGGCAGAGTGGCGCAAAATCCAACACCCTTACCCATTTAATAGACATCTCAGGCCTGGGATTAAATTATATCAGAAAAAATGCAGACAAAATCTGTATAGGTGCGGCTACGGATATCAATTGCCTGGCAATCTCCCCTGTTTTTCGTTCAAGTCCATATACCGTTCTGGCAGAAGCTGCAAATGTTCATTCCACGCATACCATCAGAAATCGGGCCACCATCGGCGGCAACCTTTGCAATGCATCCCCATGTGCAGATCTTGCATTGCCATTGCTGGCACTTTCTGCAGCTGTCGTTGTTGCAGGGTCAAAAGGCAAACACACGATTCAATTAGACTCTTTTTTTAAAGGTCCCAATTGCACGGCACTTCTGCCAAACGAGATTTTACAGGAAATTGTCATTCCAATACAACAGGAAACATCAAGCGCTTCTTTTCTCAAGCTCAGGCACCATCAAACCGCTATTGATATGGCTGTTGTTAATGTTGCAACGCTGCTTTTTCTTAAAAAAAATAATTGTCTGAGTGCTAAGATTGCTTTAGGTTCTGTAGGACCGACTTCATTCCTGGCAAAAAAAGCTGCGGCCATACTTTCGGGACAGACACTGAATAAAAAATTGATCCAACAGGCAGCCAGGATATCGGCAGATGAATCCGCACCCATAGATGATAACCGCGCGACTGCGTCCTATAGGAAAGAAATGGTTGCCGTTTTGGTGGAAAATTCTCTTGAAAAAAGCTGGCAAAGGAGCCGGGAATGAAAAAAAACAATATACGGGTGAACATCAATGGAGAATGGCATGATCTGACTATAACCCTTCAGGATAGATTGATAGACACCTTAAGGGATCAACTGGGTCTTACCGGCACCAAAGAAGGCTGTGGAGAAGGAGAGTGCGGTGCCTGTACGATAAACCTTAATGGTAAGGCTGTCTTGGCATGCCTGATGCTTTCGGTCCAGGCGGATGGTGCTGAAATCCAGACCATTGAGGGTCTTCAAAACGGTCTTGACCTGCACCCGTTACAAACAGCATTTCTAAACGAATTCGCAGTTCAATGCGGGTACTGCACCCCGGGGATGATCATGGCCGGCCATGCCCTGATTAAACAAGATCCAGACCCTGACGAAACAAAGGTAAAAACCTGTCTAGCCAATAACCTTTGCCGGTGTACAGGATATGAACAACCGGTAAAAGCTGTTCTTAAAGCTGCCCGGGAAATGCGGAGGAAAACCAATGACTGATTCTTATACGGTTGTGGGAAAATCTTTTCAAAGAATTGATGGTATCGATAAGGTCACAGGGGCCGCTAAATATGCCACTGATCTAAAATTTGAAAACATGCTCTATGCAGGGTTACTTCGCAGTCCGCATGCCCATGCCAAAGTCACTCATATCGACACCTCTGCTGCTGAAAAATTACCCGGTGTTAAAGCTGTGGCAACACTTTTCGATGTCCCAAAGGTGGTTCAATACTGGTTCTTTCTGAGAACTGAAAAAAAGAAAAAACAGATGTTTCTGTATGACAATATTGTCCGGTTTATTGGAGACCCGGTCCTGGCAATTGCCGCCACAAGTGTTGACACGCTTAAAAAAGCACTATCTCTTGTGACGGTTGAATATGAACCCTTAAAAGCCATTCATGATCCGCATACTGCTTTAAAGGAAACAGAGGTAAGCATACACAAAAAAGGAAATATTGCCTTTAAAGTAAACAAAGAATTTGGAAATATCCAGGAAGGGTTTAAAGCCGCTGACATCATTGTAGAAAACACCTATCATACCTCCAAGCAGAAACATGCCAGCATGGAACCCATTGGCACCTGTGTGGCAAGCTTCCAATCCAATGGCAAATTGACGGTTTATTCCTCAACCCAGCTCCCGCACTGGAGTCAGCATTATCTTGCCGAAGCAATGGGCTTGTCTCTTAACAAGGTCCGGGTGATAAAACCCTTTACCGGTGGTGCTTTTGGTGGAAGATGTGGTGTCATTCACGGGCTTGAAGTGATGTGTAGCTACTTGTCAAGAAAAACCTTAAGACCGGTTAAAATGTCCTTTACCCGGGAAGAAGATTTTTCTGCCACTGAAACCCGGCATCCCATGACCATACGGATGAAAACAGGTGCCACACATGAGGGTATCATTACAGCAAATGAAGTTGAAATTTTATCAGATACCGGGGGATATGGTACTCATTACATTGGTGTCATCGCCGACTGCATGTCCACTGGTATCGGGTTGTATAAGATCCCGAACTATTCTTTTTCAGGTATTGTTGTTTATACCAATAAATCGCTTTGCGGTGCCCTCAGGGGATATGGAAATCCCCAGATGAATTTTGCCCAGGAATCACAGATCGATATCATTGCCCGGAAAATCGGCATGGACCCCATGATAATCAGACTTAAAAATTACCGTGGAGAGGGAGAAATGGACCCTGTTCTCAATCAACTAATCCTGAGCAATGGGTTGGAAGAATGCCTTAAAAAAGGTGCCCAATCCTGTGGCTGGAAAGAAAAAAGATCAAGGCTGCCCGGGAACGACTCCATCAAAAAGGGTATCGGCCTTTCCATTATGCTGCATGGTACCGGTGCTGCCAGGGCACTGCCCGATCCGGGGTCCGCTATTATCATGATCAATTCAGACGGTACTGCCAACCTGCATACGGCAGCAGCAGATGAGGGACAGGGCAACCGGACGGTATTGGCCCAGGTTGCCTCTGAAATTCTGGGAATCGAATTTAAAGATATCTCTGTTTCAGAAACAGACACGGATATCACCCCATTGGATTGCGGGACACATGGCAGTCGGCAGGCCTATTGCGGTGGGTTGTCTGTCAGGAATGCAGCGATGGATGCCCGGGAAAAGATGCTGGCCTATGCCGGAAAATTGCTGGGCGCAAACCCCAATCAACTCATGATCAAAAAGGGACGTATATTTGAAAAAGTAAATCCTGATAATTATATTTCCATAAAAGACCTGATGCAGAAAATCCAGATCGAGGACATGGGTGTCTGCGAACAGATTATCGGCTCGGCAAGCGGTATTGCTCCAGCCATGCCGGGATATTATGGTGCTGTCTTTGCCGAGGTGGAAGTCAATACTCAAACCGGTGAAGTTAAGGTTATAAAGCTGACATGTGCCTATGATGTTGGCAAGGCAATCAATCCTGAAATGGTAAAAGGCCAGATTGTCGGGGGAGGTGTCATGGGAATCGGGTTTGCACTGACAGAGGGGTTACAGCTTGAAGACGGACATGTTTTAAACCCTAATTTTACCGATTACCGCCTCTTAAGATCCTGTGATATCCCACAGATTGAAGCCATTATTGTGGAATCCAATGAACCCACGGGTCCATTCGGAGCCAAGGGAATCGGTGAAGGCAGTATGGTCAACATTGCATCTGCAATTTCCAATGCCATCTGCCATGCAACAGGAGTACGGCTGACCGATCTGTGCATCACGCCTGAAAAAATTCTTCAAGGATTAAAAAAGATCGAATGTGGATGAATTGAATCCTAAGGAATCTTGAACTATAATTTTTCTCCAAAGGATTTAATAATGTGTTCAGAAAAACATTCTATAATTTCAGATCACACTTTTTGATTGTTTGTATCAAAACTATTCATTGGACATCTGATATTAACAGGTATAATTTATCCGTCAAGAGCAAAACAAATGAGCAAAACAAATGATTTAGATAAGGAGACATGATGAAAATATTAATGATCGGTGGAAATGGTACCATCGGGAAAAAGGTCAGCGCACATTTTTTAAAAAAACATGAAGTGATCATTACAGGAAGAAATTCTGGTGATGTTACAGTAGACATGAACGACAGCGAATCCATTAAGACCATGTTCGAAAAGATAGGAAAAGTGGATGCAGTAGTCTGCACAGCCGGTGAAGCCAAATGGGCAAACTTTGACGATATGACTGAAGAAGACTTCTATATAGGTATCAAAAGCAAACTCATGGGGCAGGTAAATCTGGTCCGGATCGGTAAAGATTACATGAATCCAGGAGGCTCCTTTACGCTTTCAACCGGTATCCTGGCGGATCATCCCGTGGTAATGACCACAAGTGCTGCCATGGTCAACGGTGGAATTCACAGTTTTGTCAAAGCTGTATCTCTGGAATTGGAAAACAATATTAGGATTAATGTTGTCTCTTCCGGACTTGTTGAGGATGCAGTTGAAATATATGAAGACTATTTCCCCGGTCATAATCCCATCCCCATGAGAAAGGTCGTCAATGGATTTGTAAAAAGTGTTGAGGGGAAAGGTAATGGCGAAATCATCAGAATGTATGATAATTGCTGATTTACTGAAAAGCAGGCTTTGCAGAACAGCCCTATATTGAAGGATGATAAAATGCTGACACCACGACTTGAAAGATTAAAAAATCAGATCACAAATGCCAGGCCCGAAGTTTATGCGCAAAGGGCACTTCTGGTAACCCAGGCCTTTCAGGAGGCTGAAGGTGAGCGTCTGGAAATCCAACAGGCACGGGCAATGGAAAAAATTTTCCGCGAGTCCTTTGTCCTGATCAAGGATGATGAGTTGATTGTCGGCTGTAAAACACCCACAGCATTAGGATCACCGCTTTATCCGGAATTCAATAGCGATTGGATTAAACGAGAGATCGATACCCTGTCCAAGCGTTTTGAAACTGCCTTTGACATATCTGAGGAAAACAAAAAAATTGTCAAGGAAAGTGTGATTCCTTTCTGGCAAGGACGTTCGATCTATGACCATATTCTTCCCAATGTTCCGAAAAAAGCCATGGAAGCCGCAGATGAAGGTGCTTTATTTCATTATTACCTCAACCGAAGCATCGGTCATTGCAACCCCAATTATGAAATTGTTTTAAAAGAGGGTTTTCAAGGATTACGAACAAGGATTGAAACGGCATTACAGGGCACACCCTCTGATGATATTGAAAAAACAAGCTATTACAAAGCCCTGTTGATCGTGATCCAAGCCGTTGTCGCATTTGCCCGCCGTTATGGGGATGAAGCCGAGAAAATGGCAACCCTGTGCCAGGACCCTGAGCGGAAAAACGAACTTTACCAGATTGCAAAAAATTGCAGGCGTGTGCCGGAATATCCAGCCCAAACTTTTTGGGAAGCGCTTCAATCTTTCTGGTTTGTTCATCTCATGCTCAACCTGGAAAGCAACGCCTATGCCATTTCCCCTGGCCGCTTTGACCAGTACATCTATCCTTTTTATCAACGAGAGACGGCAACCCATGGGATCATGCAGGATGCAGCACAGGAATTGTTGAACTGCCTCTGGGTCAAGTTTGCCGAAATGACGGTGGTCAAGGAGGCGGGCACGGCCAAAGCCAGCAACACCTATGCCGATTTTCAGAACCTCAACATTGGCGGAGTGAAGGCAGATGGCAGCGACGGTGTGAATGATATATCCTATATGTGCATTGAGGCCCAGTCGGCACTAATGCTTCCTCAGCCCCAGCTCTCCTGTCTGATCAGCAGCAAATCCCCCCATGAGTTCCTGCTCAAAGCATGTACACTTGCCCGGAAAGGAACGGGCATGCCGGCCATGTTCAATGCCGATGAAATTGTTCTGTCCCTGACCGAAAAGGGGAAAACCCTTGAAGATGCACGCAATGGGGGAATCAATGGGTGTGTAGAAATTACAGGCCAGGGAAATGACCAGATGGCCTCTTCCGGATATATTAATCTAGCAAAATGCCTGGAGCTGGCCCTTAACAACGGGATTAACATGCTTACCGGCAAGCCGCTGGGCCTTAAGACAGGCACACCGGATCAATTCAGGTCCATTGAAGACATATGGCAGGCTTTTGAAACTCAGATTCGTTATATGGTGGATCTCAAACATCAATATGATATGGCTTCAAAACGGGTATTTGCAGAGTCATGTCCTGTGTTGTGCACCTCCCTTGTTGTGGATGACTGCATTCAAAAAGGAAAGGATTTTCACAACGGTGGGTCAAAATACTCCCAGCCCATGCTTTCCGGTGTGGGTATGGGAACTGTTACGGACGCAATTTCTGCCATTGACCATTTTGTCTTTGGAAAAGGAACATTTTCAATGGCCGAGATTGTTCAGGCCATGAGGGAAAATTTCAAGGATCATGAGGCCATGCGGAATTTTCTTTGGAACAAGGCGCCTAAATTCGGCAATGACCGTGACGAGGCAGATCGAAATGCGGTAAGGCTGTTGACTCTTTTTGTAAAACTTCTCAAAGACTATACCAATGACCGTGGTATCTCCTATGGTGCAGACATGATCCCAACGACTACACATTTGCCCTTTGGGGTCTTAACGGCAGCAAGTGCCGACGGCCGCCTTGCCGGAGTCCCCCTTGCAGAAGGGATTTCACCGGTTCAAGGCCAGGATCTTTGTGGTCCCACGTCTGTTATCAGGTCATTGGGCAAGCTGGATCATGCTTCCACAACGGGTTCCTTGCTCAATATGAAATTCACCCCCCAGACGCTGGAAGGTGAAGAAAATCTTAAAAAATTTGCAGCCATGATTCGAACCTATTTTGATATGGGTGGCCATCATATGCAGTTTAATGTGGTATCCCGGGAAACGCTTCTGAATGCTCAACAGCACCCGGATGCGTATCGGTCTCTTCTGATCCGGGTGGCGGGATACAGTGACTATTTTGTGATGCTGAGCAAAGATGTTCAGGACGAAGTGATTTCCAGGACAACCCACGAGGTCTGATCCATGGAACCGGACCCCCAGGGGATTATTTTTGATATCAAGCGGTATGCCATCCATGACGGGCCGGGCATCCGCACAACGGTTTTTTTCAAGGGTTGTTCGCTTAGTTGCCAATGGTGCGCCAACCCTGAATCCCAGAAGACTTCGCTTGAAATTGCGGTTTTAAAGAATGAATGTATCCAATGCGGCAGGTGTGCAGACGTCTGTCCCATGGATGCCGTTCATTTGTCCGATAATGGTCATACCCTGAACAGGACATCCTGCAATATTTGTGGGAAATGCGTTGAGGTCTGTCTTGGTGAAGCGATTCAGATCATAGGGCGACGGGTGTCGGTAAAAGATCTATATACGGAGGTGGCAACGGATCGTCCCTTTTGGGAACGATCAGGAGGTGGCGTGACCCTGTCAGGCGGGGAGCCCTTGGTCCAGCATTGCTTTGCCAAAGATTTTCTAAAAAAATGCAGGGAAAGCTATATTCACACGGCCATTGAATCTTGCCTCCATGTTGCCCCGGAAACATTAGAGGATATTCTGCCCTTTGTGAACATGTTCATCTGCGATATGAAGATCATGGATGATTATAAACACAAACAGTACACAGGAGTTTCAAACGTATTGATCCTGAAAAATATGGCAAACCTGCTCCGAACAGATCAGGACATGCTGGTTCGAATGCCTTTGATACCCGGTGTAAACGATGATATGACAAACCTTACGGCATTGGGAAAATTTTTGCAGTCTCACAGAGAAGGGGCACGGCTTGAGCTTTTACCCCATCACCGTCTGGGAGAATCAAAATATGAGCGCCTGGACAGATCCTATGGAAGGGTGAATATGCAACTCCCCTCCGAAACAGAGATGAAAAAAGCCGCGGACGTGCTTGGTAATTTCAAAATAAATCTTGTAAAAAAAGAATAGAACTACGGCTATAGATAAACATTTTCTACAAAACCAGTCCATCGCAACATAACTCTATTTACGACTTAGGATGAAGCTATGTTTTATGGCATTCATTTTATAACCCTGGGTTATTTCTCCCTAATATATTGATCTTTAATTTAAAGGCACGGTAAGCCCGCCATCCATGAGAAACAGGATGCTTGAGTTTCTGCCTTTTTCTTCAAGCGCCTGGTCAAGGGCCGTCTGAAGATTGCTGAAGGGTTTAATAAATAGTTTTGAAATGACAGCAGGTGGTATATCTGTAACCCCCCATATCTGAGCCCAAAGGCATATTTCCGCCATCTTAGCCGCTTTGTGATACCCTAAAACATATTTTTTTTCAATGGTTTCAAGGGCAGCTTGGGGTGTGTCGCTTGAACCTAAGAGCTCAGCAAAGGCCTTGCCGCCGATACCGCATCTGCATTTTGCCACAAGAATCAGGATTCCATTTTTTTTAAGGGCAAGTTTTGCATTATCAATGCCTTTCTGGGCCTGGTACAGGTCAATATCCTGTGGGAATTTCACCACGGATACAACAATATCGACCTTTTCTTTCAAAGGTGCAGCAAACACTTCATTGGCCCTGTCTATGGCAGCATAAAAGGAATCATTGATGTGACCGCAGCAGGTGGCATAGACCTTATGGTGCTTATCTAAGACCGTCATGATGGAAAAGATATCCTGCTTCATGGTTTTAATGGCATCCATCATGTCTTCATGAACCGGGTTTCCATCAAGGGCCAATGCCTTTGCCTTGGGGGCAAGGGCAAGTTTATGGTTTTGTTCTATGGTTTTATATCCGGCAATGCCGGGAAGAAAGGATTTTCTTCCTCCCGTATATCCGGCAAAATAGTGGGGTTCAACAGAGGATATGATAATGATTTTATCTGCTTCAACCCCGGCTTTGTTCACAAACATCTGCGTGCCGTTGGTGGACTTGCCCAGGAACACCATGTCTTTTTCAGCCCGTGCGTCATGGACAATAATCCGGTCCTTTATTTTTTCATAATATGAGCCAAATATTTGAAGATATTCTTCCTGGGATGGGCCCCTGTGGGCACCCGTGGCAATAATGAAATTGAAATTAGTCTGTTTTAAGTCATCAAAGATAAACTCAAGGATTTTTTTGGTGGGAGTGGGCCTTGTGGCATCGTTGACAATGACAAGCACTTTTTTGGCATCCCTTAAAAAGTCCTTAAAGCTTTTGCTGTTGATTGGAGTATTTATGGCGGCTTTTATATTTTTATTTTCATCACCTATTTTAACATCATTGGCTTCAAGAAAACTGATCTTAACATCGTCACTGATTTTAGCTGACATGGCACCATTTTTCCCATAGGGAACTTCAATCTTCATAAAAAAACTCCTTTAGCCTAGGGGGTCCAATTTTATTGAGAGTATCAACAAATGTATCAATTTCAGCCTGGAATAATGTTGTATCTGCCGCCAGGGTCTGGAAGGGCTAAACCCTTTCAGGATCAATCTGTTATATTTGCTCAGTAAAATCTTGTAAGCGCCTAATACTTCCATAACGGCTTGAAAAGTTCAATGTTAATTCGCAGCACTTGTGCAATTATTTAAACATAAAGGGCCTCTTAACTTGCCAAACTGGTGAGAGAATGTTTATACTCTTTTGCGATTTTAAAGTTTGGATTAACGCATTCAAAAAGGATTTAAATATAAATATGACATATTCAGTAAAATTTTTACCTTATAATACCAGTGTTAAGGTTGATGATAATACAAGTTTGATCAGGGCGGCCATGGAGGCTGGGGTTCACATCAACGCATCCTGTGGCGGTGGTGGTGTCTGTGGCAAGTGCAGGGTATTGATTGAAAAAGGAAATGTTGAAGGTGGTGTGTCCGAACACCTTTCCTCTGAAGACCGGGAAAAAGGGTATCGGCTGGCGTGTCTGTCTGAAGTGGCCTCCGATATTGTGGTTAGAATCCCAGTTGAGTCTGAGATTGATATCAGTCGTTTAAATGAGCTGACCGGCAGCCGCCATACGGCAAAGGCTGCATACTCAAATGTTAATGAACTCAGGCAGGACGGGCTGTTTATCCCGCCAGTTGAAAAAATTTATCTTGAATTGGCTCCGGCAACTGCCGGAGATAATCAGGCAGATGTGACCAGAATTATCAATCATCTTCGCCTGAATCATAACGAGCACCGCCTCACTATGGATTTGGGTCTTATCAGAAAGATTCCCGATATTATCAGACAGGGAGATTTCAAGGTTACTGCAACCATTATCAGGCCAGTAAGAAAAGATGGTAAAAATAAAATCGTAAATATTGAACCATTTGACACAAGTAGCAGGAATTTTGCCATTGCAGTGGATATCGGAACGACCACAGTCTATGGACAAGCCCTTGATCTGCATACAGGTGAAGTCCTTTCCCAGCACGGCGTATTCAACAGCCAGATCAGCTATGGTGAAGATGTCATCTCAAGGATTATTTTTGCAGAAAAGGGTGACGGGCTTGAAATCCTTCATCAAAAAGTGGTTGAAAATATCAATACAATTATTGAGAAGATTCTTAAAAAAGCTAAAATCGGCAGACATGAGGTAACCACCATTACCCTTGCCGGAAACTCCACCATGACCCAGTTGCTCTTGAAAATAAATCCAAGCTATATCCGCCGTGATCCATATGTGCCTGCATCCATATTATATCCGCCATTCCATGCTTCCCAGATCGACATAGATCTGGCAGACCATACCATTGCACTGATTTATCCGGGGGTTTCAAGCTATGTTGGCGGTGATATCATTGCAGGCATTATGGCCTCGGGCATGTACAGAACCAGTGAGTTGACATTATACATGGATATCGGGACCAATGCGGAAATCGTCATTGGACATAAAGACTGGATGGCCTGTACGGCAGCTTCTGCCGGCCCTGCCTTTGAGGGCGGGGGGGTGAAATTCGGCATGAGGGCTACAAAGGGTGCTATTGAGGATTTTTCCATAAATCCTGTAACCTATGAGCCCATGGTCATAACTGTTGGAAATCAAAAAGCAAAAGGGATCTGTGGTTCCGGTATGATTACCATTACGGCAAAGCTTCTGGAAACAGGTGTCATTGATTCCCGGGGCAAGTTTAACCAGTCTCTTGATACACGGAGAATCCGCAAGACAGACGATATCTGGGAATATGTTATTGTATATAAGGAAAATACCCAGATCGACAGGGATATTACCATAACAGAACCTGATCTTGATAACCTGATCCGGGCCAAAGGTGCCATGTACAGTGCTGCACTGACCTTGCTTAAAGAAATCGGGTTAAAGATTAAAGATATTGAAAAGATCATTCTTGCCGGTGGATTTGGCAGTTATATTGAGCTTGAAAGTGCTATTACCATTGGCCTTTTACCTGAAATTGATCCGGAGAAAGTCACTTATCTGGGCAATGGCTCCCTTTTGGGCTGCAAGATAAATTCTTTAACCAATGCACTTCGCAGGGATGTGGGAAAGGTTGTCAATATGATGACAAACTTTGAAATGGCTGCAACCCCTTCTTATATGGATCATTATATGGCTTCATTATTTTTGCCACATACGGAACTCAATTATTTTCCAAAAGTCAAAGCGCGTCTAGAGAAGCTGCGCAAATGATACACAAAAAAGGGTTTGTTCGCAGGATTTTAGTTGAACCCCTGAGTTTAACCAATAATACAGCAGATGCACAAAGACTGGAAAAATGCCTTTTAGATGAGTTAAGTGCGGATTACATCCGGATTCCGTTGCCAATTCTTAAAAAACTGCCCTCAAATTTAAGATTATGGGAGTTCAGGGCAAAGGCAGTTCTGTTTAAAGACCGGCACTCCTGGATATTGGTGGATCTTTTGAATCCAGTGTCTGACAATCCTGTGCTTGGAACGGCCGTTGATATCGGCACCACAAGAATTGTGGTATCTCTGATTGATCTTGAAACAGGATTTGAGATTGGGCAGAAGGGGTTTGATAACCCCCAGGCAGATATCGGGCCGGATGTCCTTGCAAGGATCCATTATTCCAATAAAAATGCCGGGCTTGCAGAACTGAACAGTCTTGTTATTGACTCTGTAAATTTTAATATATCAGCTCTGTGTAAAGAACATGGATACAAAAAAGAAGATGTTTATCTTTTTGCGGGTGCCGGCAATACTGCCATGACCCATTTGTTTTTAGGAATTCAATCCATTGAGATTATAAAAGAACCTTATATCCCCTGTGTGAACATCCCTGATACCCAGCCGGCAGTAAACTTAAATCTTGATATTAATGAAAACGGAGTAGCGTTTCTTTTCCCCAATATCGGGTCTTATTTTGGCGGTGACCTTATTTCCGGCATTCTTTTTTCAGACCTTGATCAAAAACAAGAAACCTGCATCATGGTGGATGTGGGCACCAATGCAGAGATTGTCGTTGGAAATCGCGACTGGCTCATTGCCTGTGCCGGTGCTGCCGGACCTGCGCTGGAAGGTGGGGTCAGTAAAATGGGCATGACGGCAAAACCGGGTGTGATCGATCAGGTATGGATTGATCCGGATTCCCGGGATCTTATGATTCATACCATTGATGAAATAAAGCCGATCGGGATCTGCGGTTCAGGAATGATCGATCTTGCTGCAAGTCTTTTTTTATCAAAACGCATTGATATCAGTGGGAAATTTTTAAAACAAGCCTGTGGGGAGCAATTGTTTGAAAAACATGGGATAAATCATTTTATTCTTGTGGATGAAAACCATTCCGGCACAGGAGAACCTATCTGTTTAAGCCAGGTGGATCTAAACTTGCTTACCAGTTCAAAGGCTGCCATGTATACCATTCTGGAAGTGATTGTAAAAAACACAGCCGGGCTTGAATTTGAAGATCTCAAAAAATTTTACATAGCAGGGACCTTTGGATCATTTATTAATCCCGTGTCTGCCATCTCCATTGGCATGCTCCCGGATATTCCTCTAAAAACCTTTGAAGTTTTAGGTAACAGCTCCCTTGGCGGGGCAAAACAATTGTTGAAAAACCCGGATGCCTTTGAAAGAATTATGAAGATCCGGCAATCCATTACTTATATTGAGCTCAACGTGAACCAGGAATTTATGAATATGTTTTCCGGGGCTAAGTTTTACCCCCACACAGACAGCTCAAGGTTCCCTTCACTGCAAAATAAAATTTAAAATAAATTATTGAACACAAATGCTTCGGTATTATACATGTATATACAGGGTGGTTGTTTTATGGTAAAGCAGGATAAATATAGATAAAAGACAACCACTATAAAGGAAATAAATTGATATGAAAAAAATAGTAGAATGTGTACCGAATTTCAGTGAAGGCCGGAACAAGGAAACCATAGATGCCATAGCAGATGCCATTGGAAAGACTAAAGGCTGTCGCCTTCTGGATGTTGATCCGGGAAAATCCACCAACAGAACTGTCTATACCTTTGTAGGGTCGCCTGAAGCGGTTATCGAAGGTGCCCTGAACGCAGCCAGGAAGGCAAGACAAAAAATCGACATGAGAACCCATAAAGGGGAACATCATCGCATGGGCGCCATGGATGTCTGTCCCTTTATTCCTGTGGCCAATGTCACCATGGAAGAGTGTGTCGATATCTCTAGGGAGTTTGGCAGGCGGGTTGCCACGGAACTTGATATTCCTGTTTATCTATATGAAGAATCTGCCTTCCTTGAATACCGGAAAAAACTTCCCCAGATCAGGGAAGGCCAGTATGAAGGTATAAAAAACAGGATTACAACCCCTGAGTGGAAACCTGATTTCGGGCCTGCAGAATTTGTTCCAGAGTGGGGGGCAAGTGTAACAGGGGCAAGGTTTTTTCTGATTGCTTATAATGTAAATCTTTTATCCACACCCAACCAGGCCCACAGAATTGCCTTAAATCTTCGGGAGGCCGGTCGTGGCGTTGATGAACCCGGTCGGCTCAAAGAGGTTAAAGGCATGGGGTGGTATGTGGAAGACTATAACCTTGCCCAGGTCACTGTTAATCTGAACAATTACTATGTCACCCCTCCCCATGTTTTATTTGAAGAAGTTAAAAAAGATGCAAAAGATCTGAATATAGCAGTTACCGGGTCTGAAATTGTGGGGGTGGTGCCTTTGGAAGCCATCCTCATGGCAGCTGATTATTATATTGAAAAAGAGAATCTTTTTATCCTGGATGAGGACCAGAAGGTCAGGCTTGCCATTGAACGATTGGGCTTGAATTCCGTTGCCCCGTTTAACCCGAAAGAGAAAATTGTTGAATATATTATTGCCGAAGAAAAGAATGAGCCTTTGGCTGGCCTGACGGTCAGACAATTTATTGAAGAAGTGGCCTCAAGAAGTTCAGCCCCTGGTGGCGGGTCTGCTTCAGCTGCCATTGCCGCTATGGGTGCAGGTCTTGGTTCAATGGTGGCAAAATTGACTCTGGGAGTTCGTAAATTCGAAGACCTGGATGAAAAAATGCGTAAGCTTGCACAGCCCCTGCATCATGCTGCCAAAGCCCTTATTCCCATGATTGATGCTGATACAGATGCCTTTAATGACTATGTGGAAGCTCTACGTCTGCCTTCTGACACAAAAGAAGAAAAAGAAGAAAAGCGTGAAAGATTGCAGAAGGGGTTGAAAAAAGCAATTGATATTCCTTTGACTACAATGAAGCTTGCCGATGCTGCCTGGGATGCCATGGCAGGAGTTGCCCAATATGGGAATATCGCATCAAAATCAGACATTGAAGTGGGAGCCAAAGCCATGGAAACAGGCATCTGGGGAGCATATAAAAATGTCATGATAAATATGGCAGGTATTACAGATGAAAAATTCAAAAAAGATACCATTAAGCTTGCAGAAGATATGAAAACAAGGGCAGAACATCAGTGCAAAAAAGTGTTGAAAGTTTTGGAGGATCGGAAACTATAATGTTTTTTCAGTCAACACCCAGGTGACCTGTAGTTTTGGAGTGACTCAATATGTTGAAGAGGAAACCAAAGATGATTTTATCAAAAGGGCAGACCAGGCAATGTATAAAGCCAAGCAGACTGGAAGGAATAAGGTGAATTTTTTTGGTTGACATGATCAACTATTTATAATACAGCTATATTAAAGCTATTTCGAAGAGAAGATATTAGACGATAAGATACTAAATGATATATTTTCAGGAGGAAAAATGAAAGAAGTTGTAATTGTCAGTGCCTGTAGAACGGCAATCGGTGGATTTGGTGGATCGCTCGCCCCATTGAGCGATATTGATTTTGGTCCCATCCCCATAAAAGAAGCTATCAAGCGAGCAGGGTTGACGGGCGATCAGATTGATGAGGTCATTTATGCGTCCGGCTACAGGACAGGGGATCTTCCTATTAACTCTGCCCGGGTTGTGGCAGTAAAGGCCGGTATCCCCATAGAAAAACCCCAGTTCACAATCTCCAAGGCCTGTGCCGGAAGTATCAAGGCTGTTACCCTGGCAGCCCAGGTAATTAAATCCGGTGATGCCGATATTATTGTTGCCGGTGGTATGGAGAGTATGAGTAATGCAACCTTTATGTTGAAAAAAGCCAGATGGGGTTATCGACTGGGACATGGACAGCTTCAGGACCAGTTGATCCTTTTTGATCCTTTAAGTGGAAACACCATGGGAGAGACAGCGGAAAATGTTGCAGAAAAATTTAATGTGTCCAGGGAAGAACAGGATGCATTTGGTTTGAGAAGCCAGCAGCTTGCTGAAAAAGCAATAAAAGAAGGAAAATTCAAGGAACAGATAGTTCCTGTTGAAATTCCCCAGAAAAAGGGTGATCCTAAAATATTTGATACTGACGAGCATCCAAGATTCGGTACAACCATTGAAGCCCTGGCAAAATTGAAACCCCCATTCAGAAAAGGGGGTTCTGTTACTGCAGGAAGTTCATCCGGTATGAATGACGGTGCCTCGGCACTGGTTGTCATGTCAAAGGATAAAGCAGACGAACTGGGTATTGAGCCATTGGCATCCATTGTTTCCTATGCATCTGCCGGGGTTGATCCTGCTTATATGGGAATTGGTCCAATCCCTGCCACAAAGATGGCTCTTGAAAAAGCAGGTCTGACCATTGATGATATAGACCTTATCGAGCTGAACGAAGCATTTGCCTCCCAGGCTCTGGCATGTATCCGGGAGTTGAATATGGATATAGATAAGGTGAATGTAAACGGTGGCGCCATTGCACTGGGACATCCAGTATCTGCGTCTGGCGGCGCTATTTTAACAAAACTTTTATATGAAATGAAAGCGCGTAACTCACGATATGGTCTGGCAACGCTGTGCATCGGCGGCGGTCAGGGCATGGCCATTATCCTGGAACGTAAATAAGTCGTATCTGCAAGTAATAGCACGATTATATGAGTAAAAACCTGGACACAGCCTGGAGGCCGTGTCCAGGTTTTTTTGTTTCAAAGGTTACAAAGCATCTGTAAAATTAAAGTTTACTATTATACAAAAAATTGCTTGACACGCTACTTTTTTTATTTTATCCATAATTACATCCTGATTCTGGTTTATTGTCTGAATCAGAATAAACGGCGGAGCAACATCAAGAAGCCGAATGGTTATAACTGCTTTAATCTTTAACAAGGGGGTACGAAATGGGTATAATGGGAAAAAGCTTGAAAAAAGGCCTGATTATGACAGTGTCAGCTTTTGTGGTGCTGATGTTTGCAATGCCTGTCAATGCAGGAAACTACAAAAAAGAGTACAAGCTGACTCTCAATGTAGGTCCTCAATTTTATTGGGGAATGGGAGCCATAAAATTTGCTGAGCTTGTCAAGGAAAAAACAAATGGTCAGATTAATGTCAAACCTTATTTTGGCAGCGCCCTTCTTAAAGGTGCTCAGTTAAAGTCGCCCCAGATGGTCGCAAAGGGAGTAATCGATTGTGCTTATGAATCAACTATTAATACAGCTGCCGTCATTCCTGAAATGGATATCTTCTCTCTCCCATTTTTTATTAACAACTTTGAAAACCTTGACAAAATGGAATATGGGGAAACTGGAAAGGTCATCTTTGCGGCAATGGAGGAAAAGGGGCTTGTTCCTCTTGCCTGGGGAGAAAACGGATTCCGGCAGATAACTAACAACAAAAAGCCCATCCGTATGCCTGACGACTTAAAAGGACTTAAGATCCGCGTCGTTGGCAGCCCGCTTTTTATCGATATATACAAACAGCTCGGTGCAGATCCAGTGAACATGAACTGGGGTGATGCTGTGACCGGTTTCCAGCAGGGAGTTGTCGACGGACAGGAAAATCCCCTTCCAGGTGTTGCAATTGCAGTACAGATTTATCAGTATCACAAATACATTACACGCTGGAATTATCTTGTGGACCCCCTTATTGTATACTGGAACAAGAAAGAGTTTGAAGCCTTTCCCTTGGAAATTCAAACGGCAATCAGGGAAGCTGCTGTGGAATCTGCACGATTCGAGAAGGCTCTCAACCGTGCCGGGCTTGACGGTGACATATCCCTCAACATCCTGAAAAATGAATTTAATCATGAAATGGAAATTCCAGATCCGATTAAATTTGCGGAAAGCAAAGGCATGGTGGTAACAAACCTTACAGATGCTGAAAGACAGGCCTTCGCCGATGCGACCAAATCGCTTTACGAAAAATGGGTTCCCAAAATTGGAGAAGACCTTTATAAAAAAGCCGTCGCCGATATGAACAAGTAGATTGCTTTTAATCCACGCTCATGGCTCATAGTTGCAGTCCTAGCTGTTGCTTTGAGCTGTGAGCCTTATGATATGAGCTGTTTCAGGGGAATTAAATGAGTCAGACAAACCAGCACATCAGGATAGATCACTGGATAGTCGCCATACTGCTTTTTACAATGGCATCAATTGCTTTTATTAATGTTTTAAGTCGCTATCTTTTTCATTTTTCTTTTGCAGCAACAGAAGAAATTACGATTAATTTATTTGTCTGGCTCACAGTGGTTGGTTCAGGGATTGCCTTTGAGCGTGGCGGGCAAATGGGTATGGTTACGCTGTACAAAATTTTCCCCAAAAAAATAAAAAAACTGGCTATTCTTTTCAGTTCAGGACTCAGTGCTATGCTTTTTATTATAGTAGATATTTACGTGATCCAGGCTATATATGATGAAATGACCTTGTTTCAGGCAAAGTCAGGAGCGCTGGAAATTCCCGTATGGATATATTATATCGGTGTTCCTATCTTGTCTGTATTTGTGTTTGCAGGAATATACAGGGATGCCGCCTCTAAATTAAACGAGCTTAAAATAGAGGGAGACAGGTAATGGAGTTTGCTGTTATTGCACTGTCCTTTCTTGTGCTTATGGCCGTGGGGGTTCCCATCGGGACATCTCTTGGCATATCTGCTGTTGTTACTATCTACTTTTTTGATCTCGGGATAGGAATGGTTGGAATTAACTTTTCCACTGGGATTGCATCATTTCCTTTGCTTGCAATCCCTTTTTTTGTTCTGGCCGGTGTTATCCTTGAAAAAGCAAAACTTGCAGCGACCATTGCCGAATTTTTTGAGCTTCTGGTGGGAAAATCGGTTGGTGGTCTGGCAATGGTGGCCGTTTTAACCTGCATGTTCTGGGGAGCTCTCTCAGGGTCAGGGCCTGCAACAACGGCGGCCGTTGGCCTGATCCTCTTTGCACCAATGGTAAAGCATGGATATGATAAAAACTTTGCCGGCGCAACCATTGCAAACGCATCTGATCTTTCCATCATCATCCCACCCAGCATTGCCTTTATTATTTATGGAAACATTACAGGTGTTTCAGTAAGTGCCCTTTTTTTGGCGGGTATTATTCCGGGGGTTCTCACCGGTGCAGGTACGCTTCTAGTAGCATACCTCATTTCAAGAAAGCGAGGCTACAAAGGGCTTGAAAAAAGAGGGTCATTAAAAGAAATCCTTACGGCACTTAAAAAGTCCATATGGGCGATTCTTACGCCTGTAATTATTTTGGGAGGGATTTACGCAGGTATCTTCACTCCTACGGAAGCTGCGGTTGTGGCTGTTTTCTACAGCCTTTTTATAGCTGTTTTTATTTACAAATCTATTTCCTGGCGGGATCTTGTTAAAATCCTTGTTGACGCCAGCGTCACAAGCTCTGTTATCATGTTCATAGTGGTGTTTGCCGGGATGTTTTCATGGGCGGCATCGGTTATTAATGTAATCG
>JAHJDU010000130.1 GCA_018812385.1 Pseudomonadota bacterium | reverse complement strand
TTTTTTGAAGCTGTATCAAAAGAAAGAGGGGGTCTGGGGTTGATTTGATAAATCGTTTATAAAAATCTTCTTCTTCAATAAGGCAGACAAAACCGGATCTGCCGTTTAACAATTCTTTTGTGGCATACCCTGTTGTATAAGGATCTTTAAAATTAAAATGGTGGAAAAAATAATCCAGATGACAAAGAAAGATCTGTAACAGACGTTTTACAGGTAAAAGAAAAAAGAACCTGAAATCAAATCCAATCTGGGGATAAGGCAGGTCAAGGCCTTTCAACTTAGTATGATAATATAAAAATTCTAGAATACTTTTATTTTTACTGACATAAACAACAATGCTGTCCTTATGAATGTTTTTTATCTTTTCTATATTGTGATCATCAAAATTAAGCTTATTGATCAATCGTTTAATCAGCTTTTGGATAAAATATCCTGAGTGGCTCGGGTAAAAACATAAAAAGTAATCATAGGTGTTGCCCAGCATGCAGTTGATCATTCTGCGAAGCTTAAGCCTGAAATTTATAATAAGGTCTTTAAGCTTTTGAAATAATTTCATTAATTCGTCCTTATAAGGATTTTTCTGTAAATAATATTAATCTTCATTAATTATCAAAGGTTAATTGGAATGGCAATCTTAAAATAAATAGCCTTGATAAATATAAAGGCTTATGCTATTTTTTTTCATCCTATGGTGATAATTTTTAAATTTGTTGAATTGTAAAAGAATAATTTGTTATTTGAACTAAATTTTTAGGAGGATTTTTTATGAAAACGTTAATTGGTGGAGCTATTGCGGTTCTTCTTGGTGTTGTGGGGATAGCTGTTTGGTTTAATCAGTTTTTAATCCTTTTAGCAGGATGCATTCCACCTGTTCTTCTTCTAGGCGGTGGACTTGCTCTTTATCTTGGATTTGACGAACTGAAAGATTCATGGAAAAAAGATGACAGTGTTGACGCACCCGCACCCCAGGAAGATAAAGCCAAAATTGAAAAACTTGAAAAAGAACTTGATGAACTGAAAAAAGAAAAATAAGATAGACCATCAAAAAAGGGCCTGCATTATTGCGGGCCTTTTTTGATGGCAGATGTTGCAAGAAAATCTACTACCTCATTCTCTTTAATCCCTGAATGCCCTTTTACTTTAATGAATGTCAGGTCACAAAATTTATTCATTAATATTCTAATTTCATAAATAAGCGCCTGGTTTTTTTGGGGTTTCCAGTTTTTTGTCAATGATCCGATAGAATAACTTGAATCTGAAAAAATACGAACGGGCAAGTCATTTCGCTTTAGTTCTTCCAAAGCCCTTTTTATGGCCGTCAGTTCTGCAATATTATTGGTTGCCACGCCAATATATTGTGAGATTTCTTTTTTATTTTTACCATGAATAAAAAGAATACCAATGCCGGAAGGACCTGGATTGCCCGAGGATGCGCCATCTGTATAGATTTTAATGCAATTGTGGGGCAGGTCGGTTTCAAGTTTTTGTTCTTTTGTGACATTTTTGGTCCCAGGTTTTATTGATGATGGAAGAGACATTGATTTTTTTTGAGCCGGAACAGCCTGTTCTTCAGGGTTCAGGCTCTCGGGCTTGACCCGGTATTCATAATCTTGTTTTAAATTGTACTTTATCAATACCATTCCTTTTTCAATCAAAAGGTTTTTGTTAGTGTCTGTTTGAGCCCAAACTTTGTTGCCTTTAAAACTCATCCTTTTCCATACGTCGGCCTGATCTTGATCATTCATATAAATAATATTTTCCTGAAAGGGATTTAAATTGTTTAAGTTCGTCCTGCCATTGACCTGATAAAAGACTTATGTCTTCTAAATTGGTCAGTCTTTTTCGAAGTGTTTTGCTGCCTAGGATCAGATCCATGGGCATCCGCTCAAATTCATATTCATAGGGTGGGTTTTTAAATTTAAAATCATTTTTGTGATGCTTGATAATCAATTGCATTAAGACCAGGGATGAAAAATAAGGCTTAAACTCTTTTTTTGAAGTAACATGAATTTGAAAGCCTTTACAAATATTGCCCTGCCACTTTCCAGAAGTGGGCTCAAAATTTACGGGACGCAGGAAAGCGCCTTTTATCAATTCATCAGCCTCTGGTTTAATTTTTTTAGTGTCCAGAAAAGGGGCACCAAATAGTTCAAAAGGCAAAGTTGTGCCGCGTCCCTCAGATATGTTAGTGCCTTCAAAAATAACCTGTCCCGGATAAACCATGCATGATTGCGGTGTGGGCAGATTCGGGGAAGGGGCGATCCAGGACAGTTCCGTGTCCTGCCAATACATCTGTCTTTCCCAGCCGTTCATGGGGATGATAGTCAGGTTACACCCTATTTGAAATTCCTGGTTAAAAAATTGTGAAATTTCTCCAATGGTCAATCCATGCCGCATGGGAATAGGAAATCTGCCAACAAAGGAGGATAAATCTTTTGAAAGAATATTGCCTTCAATCTGTGTCCCGCCGATGGGGTTGGGCCGGTCAAGGATAACAACCTGCTTTTTAAGCTTTGCCGCCTTTTCAAGGCAATAGACGACAGTATAAATAAAGGTATAAACCCGTGTTCCAACATCCTGAATATCAATAAGTAAAACATCAATCTGATCAAACATTTTTTTGGTTGGAATCCTTGTATCATTGTATAAACTGTATACAGGAATATTTAATTGTGGTTCCATAAAGTGGCCGGATTCAATCATGTTGTCTTGTTTTTCAGCATAAAAACCATGCTGTGGAGAAAACAATGCTTTTAATTGTCCCGGGAAAAAGTTATGGATAAGCGCTGATGCATGCGTGAAATGACTGTCAACGGATGCCGGGTTGGATAGCAGGCCAAGCCGTTTTCCCACCAGGTATTCAGGTGGATCTGTGATAAGCTTTTCAAGCCCGATGGTTACCTTGTTTTTCATAAAAATCCTTAACCTTATCTGTAAAATTCTAATTTCTTAATTATCATATCCATTGACAAAATTTCAAATCCTAAATAGTGTCTGATCGAAAACCTGAAAATTTTTGTGAGCATATGCAAGGCGCAAAAAATCTTGAAACCGGAGTGTATACTACTGTACATGAGGCCCGATTTATAATTTGGCAGGATTTTGCAGCAACGCAGTAGATGGGTGAGTTTTCGTTCAAACACTAATTAAAAAGAGATCAGGCCATGAAATTTAAAATCAGTGAATCAATAGCAACAATTAAGCCCTATGAGCCAGGTAAACCTCTCAAGGAAGTTGAACAAGAGTATAAAATTTCCAATGTGATCAAGCTAGCCTCCAATGAAAATCCCATTGGGTTTTCACCAAAGGTTTATGATGCAGTCTCAAAACATATGAAGGTCATGAACCGGTATCCTGAATCCACAGGCCCTGTTTTAACTGGTATGCTGGCCCAAAAATTTCATGTTAACCCGCAGAATATTGTTTTGGGGAACGGGTCTGATGATATTATCGCACTTTTGGCCCATGGCTTTTTAAATCCTGGTGATGAGGCTTTAATGCCGCTACCCTCATTTTTAATGTATGAAATTAGTGTTAAAACAGCTAAAGCAATACCTGTCATGGTTCCTTTAACTGATTTTTCAACAAATCTTGAAGGCATTGTTGAAAAAATATCATCTAAAACCAGATTGATTTTTATAACCAACCCGTTTAATCCAACAGGCAGTATAATTACTTATAATGAATTCAATGAATTTTCACAAAAAGTGCCTGATGATGTCATTATTGTTGTGGATGAAGCCTATATTGAATTTGTAAGGGATGAAGCAGTTTATAATTCCCTGCAAAACCCATTGCAGGATCCAAGGATTGTCACTTTGAGGACATTTTCCAAAGCCTATGGACTTGCAGGATTCAGAGTAGGGTATGGCATAATGGATACTGAGATTGCGCAAATTTTAAACAGGATCAGGCAACCCTTTAATGTGAACACTCTTGCCCAGGCGGCAGCTGTTGCTGCCATTGGCGATGAACAATTTTTAAACAAGAGTATCCAAACCGCCCATGATGGCCTTGATTTTTTGTTTGATCAACTGGCTATTCTTGGTATTCACTGCCTGCCCACCCAATCTAATTTTTTAATGATGGATCTTAAAATAGATGCAACCCAGGTATTTGAACAAATGCTGAAATTGGGTGTTATTGTAAGGTCAATGAAATCATACGGGTTTGATACGTTTTTAAGGGTGAATACTGGTACAAAAGAAGAGAATATTATTTTTATTGCTGCGCTGAAAAAGGTTTTAAAAAAATAAGGATTTACTTATGAACACCAGAATTATTACCATTGACGGTCCTGCCGGGGCAGGTAAAACAACTGTAAGCAGGATGCTTTCAAAAAAACTGGGATGTGTTTACGTTGACACTGGCTCCTTGTACAGGGGGGTGGCCTATGAAATCCAAAGACAGGGTATTGACTGGGAAAATGATGAAGTTCTTGACGGTTTTTTAAAACATCTGGATCTTAATTTTTTGATGGAAAAGGATAGACTCATCTTAATATCGTCGGGCAGGGATATAACAAATTTTATCAGGACACCCGACATATCCATGCTGGCATCTGCATCTTCTGCAAAACCGCAGGTAAGAGCAGCCCTGCTGGATATTCAAAGGAATATCGCAAAAACAAAGGATGCGGTTTTTGAAGGCAGGGATATGGGAACTGTGGTCTTTCCAGATGCAGCACATAAATTTTTCCTTTTTGCAGATTTATGTATTCGTGCAAAAAGGCGGAATGATGAAATGCCTGATGAAACAAAGGATATTAAACTGGTTCACGAAGAGATGAAAATAAGGGATGGGAAAGATTCTCAAAGAAAAACAGCGCCCTTAAAGCCGGCAGAA
>JAHJDU010000129.1 GCA_018812385.1 Pseudomonadota bacterium | reverse complement strand
TTGATATTTTTCTGGAATCATTTGAGTCAGATTCGGACTTAAAGATAAAAACAGATGCAGCTGATAATTTAATGCTGTTTTTGCAGCATATTGTCAAAGAATCTGAGGGAGCGCTTTATGGGTTTTTGCCTGTTATTGAAAAAGCGTTGCAAAAAATTGAATCCTATGAAGAAAAAGACTTTTATTATTTTGTCAGATCCTATTACCAGCCGGATAAAATTGCAAAAAACCTGTTAAGCTGCATTAAGGAAGATGCAAAACTTTTCAAACCATTAAACCGATTCCTGGTGAAATTTTATGATTCTTCATTTGAGTACTGGTTGAAACAAGAGGACCCGATATCCTGGATTGGTCAGAGTATTGATGTAAATCAACTTGATGACAGGGTACAGCATATATTAAAAGAGGTATCCCATAAAAATATATTGACGTGGCGAAAAATGCTTGAGGATATCATTCAAACCCTGGATCAAGAGCCCCGCCATGCAACACAAAAATTAACAAATCTTGTAAGCTACCAGGATTTTGTCAGCCGGATCTGGGCAGTGCCTCAAAAAATAATGATGGAAAATGGTGATGATATAGCAGGCTTCCACCTGAAACTGACCTTTCTTTTTTATATTATTCATATTCCAGGACTTTCTACTATCCATGTTCAGGCCCTGCGGGATATTAACACCACCCTTACCCACCTGATCGGTGATGAAGATTTTAAAAAAGATATTAATATCGTCAACCAGGCATTTTCGCTGCTCAAAGAGCATAAGGGCAAATACCCTGAAACAGTTCTGGATTGCATACATAAAATCGGGGAGGCCGTTTACAAAACATCTAAAAATGAACTTATCAATCATTTTATAGACAGGGCCGTTGATCATGGATTTCAGTTTCCAATGGTTGAGGGGACAGGTGAAGACTGGCAGATAAAGAACAATACAGCCCATGTTAAAAATATCCGGGTATTCCTGGACCTGATCGGTCAGCATCCCAAAAGTCGAGAAGGCTTTTATCTGCTTTGATCATCTCTTTGGCTATCGGTGGTGTCTTTATTAAAGATACAGATTTGTTCCCAAGGGATATTACAAAATTTTTGAACTCAGATATTGCACCGGTTTTTAATCTGGTAAAGCAGATGTCACGGTTATTACCGGCCTTTTTCAACGAAATCGGGGCAGAGGGACAACTCCGGGATATTTCCACCCAGCTGGATGAATCCTGCCAGCGAAAAGACCGGTTAATTCATTTTTTAAGGAAGCAATGCCATGTTGAAAGCTCAAGCAGGATCGTAGATTTTATCAAAGAAGTGATTCTCTTCTGGAAGACGGGGAACAAAAAAAAGCTCAGGTCTTACGTTTCTCCATCCATTTATAGTGAGCTTGAAGCGTCAGGCCCATTTATTGACGGGCCCAAAATTATTCTCAATTCTATTGAATCAAAGAGCATATCCCTTCCAAAAGACTATCTGATCTATACGCAAGAGGCTGTAAATAATTTAATTGACAGCGTAGAGGGGGTTGCGGATCTGGACCGGTCAAGGATGAAAATGATCTTTGAATTCTACAGGCTCTTAAACCAGAAATACCGGATTGATAACCTGGAATTGAAAAAATACCTGTCTTCATTTAATTGTGAAAACCTGCCGGATACCAGGGAACTTCTTTTAGCACTTGAAGAAAAAAGTCTGGAAAATAAAATCCTCTCTGTTCTTGCCTATATGAAAGAGCTTAAAAAAATTATTCTTTCAGACAAAATTTATGAAGCCAATGAAGCTATTTATCATAAACGCCATTTTGCCGTTGATATTCCTTCCATGTACGGAAGTTACAATGAAACAAAATTTGATGCTCTGGGCTTAACCCTTAGAGTTGAAAGTATTATGAATGTGTTGTTTGAAGAATTGATCAACAGCATTGATCTTCAGGTGATAACCAAGTCTACGTTTGAACGGATTTATGATATTCTGGACATGTTCAGGATGGCTTTGGATCTGGATGGAATTTCATCCAATCAACTGGATGTCCAGATGGATTTTTTAAAATTTTCCATGGGCATCAGAACCTGTACATTTACCCAATACCTGGATATTTTTAAGGGGTTTATAAGGGCTGTTGCCGATATCATTAATGATCATTTCAATAATATCCATTCCAGCAATTTATCCCAGATAGAAGCCAGGATAGGAAAGAAAAGGGTTCTTAAAAAATATCTGCCCAACGGGTCTAAAAAACAGGAATCCAAACTGGACCAGAGGGTTGCCGAGATCTTTTTCAGGGACCGGATTGCAACCTCTCTCGGGCTTCAGCAGATGGATGTCTTCTTAAACAGGATATTACACACCCTGTTTCAACAGTCTGAAAAGCTGTCGCAAATCCATTTAAGCCGGCTGTTAAATTATGATCCCAAATGTTCTGTCATTGAAGTCGGCAGTTCAGATCCCATTGGCAATAATATTATATTCTTAGGGAATAAGGGATTAAACCTGATCAAATTAAAAAAATTAGGTGCGGCTGTCCCGGAAGGATTTATTATTACCACAGAAGTCTTTAAATGTCGTGAAATCATCAATAATTACAAGCCGGCCAACATCAATTTCAAGCAGTCCGTGGCAAAGATGGTAGCCGCCCTGGAAAAACGGACCGGCAAAAACTTTGGGGATACTAAAAACCCCTTGCTGTTATCGGTCAGGAGCGGTTCTTCCATTTCACAGCCAGGCATGCTGGATTCATTTTTAAATGTGGGAATTAACAAAGAAATCGCGGCAAGCATTGCAAAGACAAGCAATAATCCATGGTTTGCCTGGGACAGCTATCGGCGGTTCATTCAAGGATATGGGATGGCCTTTGGAATTAAAAGAGATGCGTTTGACCATATCATTTATTCAAAAAAACAAGAATATGGCGTTGAATTCAAACGATATTTCTCCGGTGACCAGATGAAGACTATTGCCCTTGCCTATAAACAATTGTTACTTGATTCCGGGATTGAACTGCTAGAGTCTCCTATTGACCAGTTGTTTCTGGCCATTGACCAGGTTTTTTCCTCCTGGGAATCCAAAAGGGCAAAGGATTACAGACGGATTATGGGGATATCAGATGACTGGGGCACTGCTGTTACGATTCAATCCATGGTGTTTGGAAACCTGTCCAGGCAGTCGGGATCAGGCGTGGTGTTCAGCCATAGCCCCAGGCTTCCGGGAGATACGATACGGCTTTGGGGGGATTTTACCATTGGCAACCAGGGAGAGGATGTTGTATCAGGGCTTGTAAAAACCCTTCCCATTTCAGAAGTCCAACTGGAGCTTGAAGAGCGGGATTCAAAGATAAGCCTTGAAGAAAGTTTCCCTGATATATATTTGCAATTGGTAAAACTAATGCATCACCTGGTTTATGGAGAAGGATGGAACCCCCAGGAAATCGAGTTCACCTTTGAAGGCGAAACCAAAAAAGATCTTTTTATCCTTCAGGCAAGGGAAATGTCCTTACGGGACAGAAAAAAGATTGTCGCTTTTGATGTCACCCCGGAGATCCTTGATAAGGCATATCTTGGCCAGGGGATCGGTGTCAGTGGTGGCGCCATGAGTGGCAGAATCGTTTTTACTTTGGAAGAAATTGACCTCTTCAGAAAAAATGATCCGGATACCCCATTAATTTTATTGAGGAATGATACTGTTCCGGATGATATCCTGGAAATTGATGCAGCAGATGGAATTCTGACTGCAAGGGGGGGGCTCACTTCCCATGCGGCTGTGGTGGCATACAATCTTAATAAAACCTGTCTGGTGGGATGTGAAAATCTTGTTTGCAATGAACACAAAAAAGAGTGTATGCTCAATGGGGTTAAAATGGTCACTGGTGATTATATCAGCATTAACGGTCAAAAAGGATCCGTGTACAAAGGAGCAATTAAAGTCAATTAAATAATGCCTGACTGAAAATTGGTATTTTCGGTGGTGTACTGAATAAAAAATAATGAAAAGAGGGAATAGATGAATACAAAAGATTCTATGACACTTGGGATTAACGGACTTGGGAGAATAGGAAAGCTGTCTTTGTGGCATCATGCCGGCAGAAAATATTTTGATACGATTGTGATCAATGTAGGCCGGGAAGTAGGAACGTCATTTCAAGACATTATCCATTATATAGAAAGAGATACAACTTATGGACGATTGGAAGCGTTTCTTAACGGATATCAGGCAAAGTCGGTTATCAGCGATGTGGATGAAGCCGCTGGTTCGTTAAATGTGAATGGCTTAAAAGTAAAGATATTAAGAAACAACAGGAATCCAAAAGATATTGAATGGGCACAGCATAATGCCAGAATTGTAGTGGATACAACGGGCCAGTTTCTGGATCCTTCCCTTGGGGCAGACACACCAAAAGGCGCTATCAGAGGCCATATTGAAGCAGGCGCCCAAAAAGTGATTGCTTCGGCTCCCTTTAAACTCAAAGAGGGCGCGGCAATGCCCGATGATGCCGTGACAACCATCATGGGGATCAATGATGGAGACTATGATCCAGTAAAGCATAATATTATTTCCAATGCATCCTGCACAACCACATGCCTGTCCCATATGATCAAGCCGTTAATCGATTATTTTGGTATTGAGAGAATCCTTTCTGCATCCATGGCAACCGTGCATGCTGCCACAGGATCACAGCAGGTACTGGACCGGTTGCCGAAAACCGGGGCCAACGACTTAAGAAAAAGCAGGTCCATCATGAATAACATTATTCTGACCACAACGGGAGCTGCAAAAGCATTGCAACTGGTTATTCCGGAAATGGCAACCATTGGATTTATTGCAGAGTCCGTCCGCATCCCTACAGCTACGGGATCTTTGATTATTCTTGTGATGAATTTTCAGGAAGAACTCAATAAAAAACCAATTCGAAGAGGTATGATCAACTCGATTTACGAAACTGCCACAAAAACCAATACAAACGGATATCTGATTTATTCGGATAAACAGAACGTCTCCTCTGATATTATCGGAACACCAAGGGCTGCCGCTGTTATTGAAGGTCATGAAACCCATACCCGTACGGGGGCCATTAACATCAATCTTGAGCATATGCGCGGGATTGACAAAAATATATTGGATATGATCAAGGATCAGGTTACCAGCATCCAGGTTACCCAGGCCGTGATTTATGGCTGGTATGATAATGAAATGGCAAGTTATGTCAATATGCTGGGTGACAGGATCGTATCCATTGCAGAAGCCATGCATTAGATTATCACGAACATATTTTTTCCCCCTTATCCTGATGATTGGTTTGCTTTTTTCAACATCTTTGGCCCATTCCGGAGAAAAAAAATTGCCGTTTTCCATTGGTGAAGAAATTCAATATTCTGTCAGCTGGGAAATGATCAGGGCTGGAAAAGCAAATTTCAAGGTACTTCCTCTTACAACACTCAATGGGGAAAAAGCATATCATTTTTTGCTTGAAGCAAAGTCAAATAATTATATAGATATGATTTACAAGATCAGGGATCGTCTGGAAGGATTTACAGATATTGAGTTTACCCAATCTCTTTTATACAAAAAGACACAATCAGGCAAAGATAAAAGAGAAGTGATGGTTCA
>JAHJDU010000128.1 GCA_018812385.1 Pseudomonadota bacterium | reverse complement strand
TTAAATGTAAAAAAAATAAAAATTATCACCCAACGCAGTAATCGGGAAAATTGGCGGTTTTCGGCCGGGCACTATCTATGCTTTGATCATTTGACGTAGAACATAGTGAAGGATTCCCCCGTTTTTAATATAATCTATTTCAATATCAGTGTTGAGTTTGACAATAACATGAAATATTTTTTCTTTGCCATTTTTAATGGCTTTAACCTTTAAAACTCCATTGGGTTGGATCTGGTTTAAATTACTTATTTCAAAGGTTTCATCTCCTTTGAGCCCTATGGTTTCAAAGGATTCTCCATCTTTGAAAATCAACGGCAGAACTCCCATCCCTACAAGGTTGGACCTGTGTATTCTCTCAAAAGATGTAGCAATGACAGCCTTTATTCCTAAAAGACTGGGGCCTTTGGCGGCCCAGTCCCTTGATGAACCAGTTCCGTATTCCTTGCCCCCGAAAACAACAAGGTCTGTGTTTTCATTTTGGTATTTTCGGGAAGCATCAAACACAAATTCAAGTTTGCTTTCGGGAAATTTAAGGGTGAGACCGCCAATATCGGAAACAAGTTGGTTCTTGATCCTGATATTGGCAAATGTGCCCCTCATCATGACTTCATGGTTTCCCCTGCGGGAACCATAGGAATTGAATTCCCATGGTTTTACACCATTTTCAACCAGGTATTTTCCTGCTGGATAATCCACAGGGATGGCGCCTGCAGGAGAAATATGGTCTGTGGTGACTGAGTCTCCCAGGACAAGAAGGGCTCTGGCATCTTTGATATCCTCAAGATCCGGCAGATCCAGGGAAAAGTCTTTGAAAAAGGGAGGGTTCCTGATATAGCTGGAATCTTTATTAAACTTGAAGGTGGTGCTTTCATCCACTTCAAGTTCCTGCCAGAGCTTGTCACCTTTAAAAATGTTGGCATATTGGTCTTTGAAGAATTTTTCCTGAACATAGGTTTCGACAAAATGATTTATTTCATCAGCCTCAGGCCATATATCCTTCATAAATACAGGACTTTTATCTTTTGAAAATCCAAGGGGTTCTGATTTAAAGTCTATGTCAATTCTTCCTGCAATGGCATAGATCACCACAAGAATGGGCGACATTAAAAAATTGCCTATGACATCCTGGTGTATCCTTGCTTCAAAATTTCTGTTACCTGAAAGTACAGACATGACATCCAGGTCATGGGTTTTAATGGATTCTTCAATAAACGGATCAAGGGGGCCGCTGTTTCCGATACAGGTCATGCACCCAAAACCGGTATTGTTAAAGCCAAGTTCCTGGAAATAGTCCATTAACCCGGAACCTTTAAGATAATCAAGGACCACTCTGGAACCGGGAGACAGAGAAGGCTTCACATACCAGGGAATGAATAATCCCTTTTCAACTGCCTTTTTGGCAGCTAACCCGGCACCGATCATGACATAGGGGTTGGATGTATTGGTACAGGATGTAATGGCGGCAATCACCACGCTTCCATTGGTCAGAGCCTGGGGTTTGTTCTCTGGATTGATTTGAATTTTTTTTCTGTTTTCAAGATCAAATATTTTGGTCACCCTTTCTTTTACACGGGAAAGAGAGATTCTGTCCTGGGGCCTTGAGGGGCCTGCAACAGAAGTTTCAATTAATGAAAGGTCTATATTTATTTTTTTTGAGAAATGAATGTCATCATCATAGGTATTAAAGAATCCACAAGCCTTGCAATATGCTTCAACAAGGGCAGCTGTTTCGGATCGATTTGTTTTTTTAAGATAATTTAGCGTTTGCCCATCAACGGGAAAGAAACCGGCTGTGGCGCCATATTCCGGGGACATATTGGAAATAGTGGCTCTGTCTGTCAATGTAAGATGCTTTAAGCCTTTTCCCGTGTATTCAACAATTTTTTCAACCACATTTTCTTTTCGAAGGATATTGGTCACATAGAGAGCAATATCTGTTGAGGTGATCTGTTTTTGTGGTTTGCCAATAAAATTGACACCAATGATTTGAGGAAGGTTCATGTAATAGGGCTGGCCCAGCATGACAGCTTCAGCTTCAATACCGCCGACGCCCCAACCAAGGACACCTAACGCATTGATCATGGTTGTGTGGGAATCCGTTCCAACCAGGGTGTCAGGAAAAGCCAACAGGCCGTTTTTGGTCTGTTTTGTTGAAATAACCTTAGCAAGGTATTCAAGGTTAATCTGGTGGCAAATTCCTGATTCAGGCGGGACAACTCTGAAATTATCAAAGTTTTTCTGGGCCCATTTTAAGAGCTGATATCGCTCTTTGTTTCGTTCATATTCTTTTTGAGCATTTAAAAAAAATGAATTTTTTTCTTTAAAATGATCTACCTGGATAGAGTGATCAATTACCAGGTCCACAGGGACCAGGGGATTAATTTTTCCGGGATCAAGGCCTGCTGTTTTGAGGGCATCCCTCATGGCGGCAAAATCAACAACGGCAGGAACGCCCGTGAAATCCTGCATAAGGACCCTTGCAGGATAGAATGCAATCAATTCAGAAGTTTTTGTGTCGGTTTCATAGAACTTTGCCGCAGTGACAATGTCTGACCATTGGATGGTTTTAGAATCCATATTCCGTGCAAGATTTTCTATCAGTACCCTGGCTGCAAACGGCAGGCAATTGATCCTGGCCAGCCCCTTTTCTTCAAGTAAATTGATATTGTGGACGATATACTCCTGGCTGTTCAGGACAAGCTTTTGTTTTAAACTATGATTGGTCATTTGCCAGCTCCTGGGTTTTTTTTGTTTTCTGCCTTATTTTTCTTCATTAACTCAACTTTGACTATCCCAGAAGAGAAGAATTGGATTTTCGTTTTCCTGAAGATATACTCTGCCCGATAATCCATCCTATCAGCAAAACACCAACTCCGGATAGAAACCATTTGATCATGCTGGTTTTAAAAAGGTCTTTATTTTCCCCTTTCAATAATGCAAGCTCCTGGGAAAGCGCCGAGTTTTTTTCTTGATACATCTGGTTTTCCTGAACAATCTTCTGAATGTTTCCAGCATTTTCGATCCGATCATCGGATTTTATATCTTTGTCTGAAAGCAAAGTGTCCACATTTTTTTTAAAATCTGCTTCAAGTAAGCTTAATTCGGAAACTTTGTTTTTAAGGCTGTCGTTTTCCTGTTTTAATTGATCAATAATAAGTGTTTTCGGCAGTTCAAAAGTAATAAATTTTTTGTCTACCCAGCCTATTTCCTTGGATTCGAGCTCAATTTTGTAGAATTCATTTTCTTCTTCCAGAATAAAGACAGGGTCATCGCTTTTTAATGTTTTTATTACAGCAGAAGCATTGTCCGACCCCTGTCTGAAATTTAATATCAGACGATCGGAAACATAGCCGGTTTTAGCCCAGCTAAGCAGTGGTAATAAAAAAAGTATCGCGATAAGGATCATAAAGTAAAAAAGTGATTTTTTCATCTTTTGCTTGCCTCCATTGGTTTCATTGCTTTCATAGCAATCCTTGCACAATTTTACAATAAAAAACTCTTGCAAAGATGCGCACAACAAGAGTATCAATACAGTTATGAAGTTAGAAATTAAAAAATCGTTTTCAGCCATTGGCAGCCGGTATGCCGATACACACCAGGACCTGTGTGCCTACAAAAATTTGAATGGAGTATAATATTATGACACACCATAACGATCACAGCCACGATCATTCCCACGACCACTATCATAATCACGGCCACGATCATAATCATGACCAAGGTAATTCCAATGATCATGACCACG
>JAHJDU010000127.1 GCA_018812385.1 Pseudomonadota bacterium | reverse complement strand
TAACCTTAACGTTTTTTTTAACTTCATCAACATATTTTGGCATGATTTTTGATAATGATGTTTTGAGGACAAATTGTGGTTCAAGGTGAATTTCTTTCACCTTGTTTTTAAAGAACAATTTGTCGCTATCTGAACAATATTTTCTTGAAAGATGTTTAATAATTGCATTGAGTCGCTTTATGGTCTCGTATCTATTTATTACTGGTTTGTTTTCCAACTGCGAAATGGACCTATGGAAAATAATCCTTTGGTGTTCTGGCGTAATTAAAGGTGACATTTTTGAATATTCATCCATGAGGGTAAAAGGTATTTCCCCACTTCTATTTTTTTTCTCTATTATATCGTTTAATTGCTCTATTAAATTGTTTAAGCTAACATCCGAAAACATTTTTATGTTTTTACCATTTTCTACATCATTTTTTATCGCCTTGATTTCTCCTGTTGTTTTTATTTGGTCAATTTTTTCGCTAATTTCAAAAAGAGCTTTCTCACGAAAACCTTCTATGGAATCAACAAAAATAATTATTCTTTCCTTATCAGCTTTTTTATTACCTAAAATAAAATTCTGTAGCTCAATATATGATTCCCAATATCCTGTAGTACTGTTTTTAATATCTGTTCGTTGTTTTTCTATTACCTTTTCAGTATCTGTCATTAAAAATGGAATTTTTATCTTTTTTTCACCAACTGTAGTGACGCAACCAGAAAGGAATAAGATACAAATTAATCCCACAATGAGTCTATTAATGAGTCTATAATTCATTTATACGACCTCTCTTTGGACTTATTATTTTTGACAATTTATTAAATAAAAAAAATCTGGTTCAAAAATTCGATATCAATGTTTTTAATATTTGTAAAGGTATTAAAAAATAAGTTTAGTGAAAATATAATTGAATCAGAAAATGCCTGTCAAAATCAATTTTATTGGAGAAAGTCTTGAATGCAGGAACTCAGCCATAACTTGCATTAATTTTATTCTGGAAATTTATTCCTGAGCCGGATTATTCTTTGTAAGCAGGATGAATATCTTTGCCGATTTTAAAACCATGTTTCTCGACCCAAGCTTTGAATTTGTTTAAAGCTTTTCTACCAAAATCTCTTTTTGTAAGAAGTTGCCCTTCGGTTTGTTCGACAAGTTCCATGACTGTAATATCTGGGTTCTGCTTTGTCAGAGAGTTGAAAAGCCTGATAGACCCATAAGAATCTTTTAAAGATTGCTTATGGTCTGATAGTTTGGAATTTATAAAAGCTTTCTTTGCTTCAAATGCTGGTAAATCGGTTAATCCTAACCGGTCAATCATTTTTTCGGTTTTTACAGCTGAGTCAACCAGAACTGCCAGTAATTCTTTTAATTTCTCTTGATCCTGTCCGGCAGCTGAATCCAGGAAGGCATCTATCTGTTTTTTGATTGATTCCATTCAAATCTCTTTTCGATACCCTACATTTTTCAATTATATAACAGTTTTTAACGGTTTGTTATACCCTTTGTCTCCATATGGACTTAGTTTCTTTGTCCAAATTTCTTCAAGAAAATGAAGATCTTCAGTGGGATCATAACTTGGATTATTCAATGGTTCAAGAACTTCAAGCTCCTTGAACTCAAATACTTCAGGACCAAATTGTTTCCATTCGTTTTGTAAGGTTTTATTGCGGCAGCTTCCCATCTTCAGCTCTGCTTTGAAACGATTAAGTATTGCTGATAAATTATTGCTTGATCCTATTAGAACCTTACCGTTCAATTTGTTTTTTATTTGATAGACACCCATAGGCTGAAGAGCATCTTTAAATTCTCTTTTCTTAGTTTTTTTGTCCACTTTTTTCCTTCATTTGATGTGGCCTTTTTAACAATATTTCTTATTTGTGTAAAGTCATATCAAAAATTATACTTTATGGGAAAAATGTCTGATTAAAAAAAATTGAATATAATTTTTCAATTTTATTGGAGATTGAGTTCCCAGGAAATTGAATTTGAGCAAACTTGATACCCAAATAAAAATGATTTTCTAATTTATTGTTGTGATAATTACACGGAATAGTCTAAATGTTTTAATTCCGGTATTGGGGGAGATAAATTACAGGGATAATTTTGGGTGCTCATTCTGCTAAAAATCTGACCCTGTTTTGCAAGTAGTCCCCTCTTCAATCATTTTGGTTTGATCTGATTTCGGTTCGCTGTCTTTCTTTTGGCCGTTTTTCGGGGACTCTGAGAAATGTAGACAACCGTCAATAACAACACTTCTTGAATTTTTTCCCTGACCCGCACGGGCAGGGATCATTCCTGCCGACCTTTACTGCTCCCGATTTTGAAGCGGGTGGAACCTTCTTGGACCCTGTTATGGTTTTCAATTTTACAAGTTCCTTTCCGATTTTCTGCATTTTTTTTTGCCGCCGGCCCAGCTCTTTTTTTATTCCCGGCTGGGCTAAAAACGTCTTCCACATCTCAGTCAGTTCCGCTGCGGATTTACTTCGTGGAATAATTTGATCCGGCACAAAATTATTAAGGTCAACTAACATTCCGCCGACATCCAGGGTTTTATTCTCAGTTGCATCCAGGAATGAAAGTCCCATATTTTTGCAATTACACTGGGGGTTGACACAGTAAGCGTCAATCACCCAATATTTTTTATCAGGCGTATGAAGCAGTAAATTGGGGTCATGGGGATATATTTCATCCCATCCGACCATCATGTCCGTTTCCCACCAACTCCAATCTTTATTTTTCCACTGATCTTTGTCTTTCGGCTTGTCCATATGCCATCGGCTTTGGATATGTTCACAAAGATTGTTTTTTACCTCAAAAGAAAGCCATTCCAACAGATCAACGACTGAGGTTCCTGAGGATTCACTCAGTATGACTTCATAGGAATCGATATCAATAGAAACCGTTATCTTTTGGTCCGGAAGAGGCGTGGCGACATCGCTTCCTTTTTTTATATCAAAACTCAGGCTGCCGTCAGGCTCGAAGGTCAGGTTTTCAAATCGCTCATCCACAGCAAATGCATTGGCGTGGAGGAACCGGCATGCCGGATTATTGCATGCATACATGTCCAGCACCATACCTTGTTTGATCGGGTGCTTTTGTTCCTTTTCCCAGATTAAAACAGGATCTCGGCTGTCTAAAAGTGTATTGATGGTTCTTGTGTTTTGATTTTTCATGTCATTTCGATTTTGCTTAAATGATTAAGTGATCTATACTATTCTCAACCCGGTCTATGGCATGGTTTATGTATTTGTCTGTCGCCTTTTAAAAAAACACCAAAAGTAATTCTGGCGTTCAGTTCTTAATGGTTTCAGCCAGCTTAAATCTTCCACGCTTCGCCAAGGAGTAAAAGTTACCATGGCAAGGCCCGATAATTCAACCCCTTCCACCTTTTTCATCCACCACCCGGTCGTTGAATTGGATATTTTTTTCCAGACTCTTTCACTGAAAACGAAATCAATAAAAGTATTTCGTGTCGCTGCCCCCGATTTCAACCCATCAGGTTTACAGGGATAGCCTGAGGTGTTTTTTGATACTTGAAAAGTCTTGATTATAACCAGAAGTCTGCTGTCAATTTTTTATATTATAAAATTTATAGCGGAAGAAAGGCTTTTGATGCTGGTTCTGGTTCATATAATTGAATGCCAGGTGTCAGAATATTATTCTTTCCAACCACAAGATGCAGCAGGTTTTAATTATAAATCAGAAGAATGCTCTTGGTATTCTGCAATTGCTTAAAGGTATTGAAAATGTTGTGTCCGTTCCCGGATGGGTGCATATTTCAGCTCTATAAAATTTTTTATATTTCTCTTGTCAAAAAGCAAGTCCTTATCTATTGTTTAGATGCAAATTTTATAACGCCATACCCAAGTATTTAGAGGTGATGTTATTCAATGACTAAATTCAGTATAATAGATGATTTTGTTGGGCAATGTGGTCGTTGTGTTCGTAAAAATGGGGATAGTCGTACATGTGGAGCATTCCCAAAAGGTATTCCAGACGAAATTCTCATGGGCGACTTCATCCATAAAGAAAAGCATCCAGACCAAGAAAACAATATATTGTTTGAACTAAAGGACCAAAAGAAGGACATGAATATAGACGCTTTACCTCATAACCAAGACTGGATTAAAACATTATCTTGGAATCTTCCTGCCTACAAATCTACAGAATTCTTAGCTACAATTACTGATTTAAATAAATTTAAACATCTCCCATTGTACAAGAGTGCAGTTCAAAAAGGATTAATACAAAACGATGTATGGGCAGGACCTAAAGAAGGATATTGTAAGATAAAACGATACTAATTGAAAAAAGAAAACACTATGGTTTTACAGGCGCGGCTTTTTGCGATCCGCAGCAAGAGCATTGTTAGCCTTTTTTTATAATTAACTTAAATAAGTTTTCTATTGGTGTAAAAATATCATCAAAAGTGGAATTTATATCAATTTCAGTTGGCCACTTATCTTTTAACAGACAATAATATTTACCACTGCAAAAGTGTTCTTCACTAAAGCCGCCCCAGTTAGATCCAGTCATAACTAACAAATAGGCCTCTGCTTCAGGAAAATCACTCTTGAGCTTTTCTTCTCTTTTTTCAAAATCTCTTTGCCATGTTGTACGACTCCATCCAAGTTGAGTTTTACACTCAATAATCGATACAACTTCATCATTTTTCCAAATTGAAATATCAGGGCGAATAGCGTTTTTTTTGCGCTTAATTTGTCGTTCAGAGTGAGCTTCAAGATTTGATTTGGATACTTCTAAAGCTAATTTTAAAAAGTATAAAACACTTTCTACAAAAAAATCAGCCGCAGGAGCTGCATACCGCTTATTAAGAAATCCTTTGATATTATTTTGTGTCTGATAATAAGCATTTAGCCTTTGAATGATGCACAAGGTAATATCCGTTGAATCAAAGTCTATAGACACACTATTCTTGGAAATATCAAAAACATTCTCTAAACATGCCCATTGGCTCTTATAGGCATCAATGTAATCATTTTCAATGTCTTGTAACTTCATATTAATAAATATCTCTCATAGATTAACAAGTGGTTGAACAGATCTGGATATCATGTAATTTGTTTGTTATCCGACATGCAATGATTAAAAAATTTGATCTGCTAATAAGTATCAATGTTTCAAATTTGTGTAAAGAAAATGTTCAATTATATTGGGCCAAGCACAATCAAGCGGAAAACTGGCAATATAATTGGAGACTTGGGCAGATTGTTGTTCAGATCTCCAGAAATTTTTCGGCATAAAAATTTTCTCACAGACTGTCTAAAAATTTTTTATATGCTTTATTTGTTTTTTCCGGTGCTTCCATGATTGGAATGTGGCCAATGTCCTTAAATATTACGGTTTGATGATTTTTTATTCTTTTTTCAAATATTTGTACTGATGAAACATCAAGTATCCGATCTTTATCTCCCCACATTATAAGAGTTTTTGTTTTTATCGCTGAAAGCATTGGTTCAATAGGGACCTCCAGTGATTTCAACATTCCTTGAAACAAAAGCTTCTCTTCTTTCAATCTTTTTTTTCGAACCTCGGCAAAATATGCCGCAAAATTATCAGACATTTTTGGGGGAACATAGTAGACGAGGTCAATGAACTTTTTAAAACCGTCGACATCTTCAGGTATCAGAAGATTTTCGTTTGTTTCAATCAAGTATTTTTCATAATAGCTTTGCTTCGGAGAAATGACCCCTGCTGAATTCATTAAAGCAAGACTTAATAATTTTTCTTGATGCATAATCGCATAATATAAAGAAATATACCCACCCATTGAAGAACCGATTAAATGAAATTTACTTACATCATTATCTGAAAGGAACTTATCTAAACGTTTAACTTGATCCAGAATTGTATATTCGACACCATCAACGATTTTATTTTCCGCAAAACCTGGAAGGTCAGGAGCAACAACATGATATGCTTTCCCGAAATGATCCATCATGGCAATCCAAAACTCTTTTCTGCTGCCAAAGCCATGGAGGAAAACAATTGTTTCATTATTTTTTGATCCAGCTTCAAGATATGGCCATTTATGTTTATCGACTTGAATTGAATGTGTATCAATGCCACCTTTCCATTTCGCATACCCAGTTAATAGTTTGATAACCGTACCAGGAGAATAATAATACGTCCCAACTATTGCACAAATGATAATAACAAGTGGTGCTATGAAATATTTTACTATTTTTTTCATACCCCTATTCTCCTTTTTAAAAATGGGATGTTTTTTAATTTTTTGTTGTATGAATTTCTTGTCATGGTTAGAAAAGCCACGTTATAATGGGTAGTGGTTATTCCAATAAATAGAGCTTTTTTTGTCTGAGCGCCATAGTCATTTTCGCCTCTTTTGTCTAATCACAGTGTTGACCGAGCGCTGGGGGTGTGCAAGTAAACGCAATTTGATTGTATGGTCCACGGCATTCGATCCAAAAAAACTAAACAACCACCGGCTTCAAGCCGGTGGGTTTAAATTCGCGGACTGAAAGTCCAGCAATACCGGCCTCAGACGGTTTCCTTTGCAACTTCTGACGTAACATTAACAATTTGCCAGCTCTCAATGTCTATAGTACCCCACTTTCATGACGATTGTTGCCCGATTGTATTTGCCCACATGTTTATCGCCCTACTCGCAGAATTCCCGCACATTGGGCCGTTTCACCCTTTTTAAAATAAAATCAACTGCTAACAGAATGTTACCCGCCTACAAGGCGGGGGTTTAAACCTTTTACAGAAACAATTAAAATATTGAATACTAATGCAGTATCAAAACCAATTATTGTTGTAAATAAGAATAAACCCCTAAGTTTAAATTAAAAATTCTATATGACAACATTTGTTTTGTAAAAACTTTTCATTCAGGTATATGGGAAACGGCATCATCAAAAAAATCAAGCTCCCAATCAAGTTAATTGGAGATAAAATAAACCGACAATCATCCTGAAATGGCCTTGACTATAACGCCCCCGCCCCAAAAAAATGCTGGATCTAAAGGGTGGACTATTGGAGATAGTCCAAGTTTTTCAAGGTTCAATAAGGACCCCGGGCTATCCTCTGTTCGTCTGCATTTTTATTCAATAATGACCAACCACAATAATATAGTGCCCTGTTTTTCTTCATCATCAGGTGTAGCTATCAATATCTGGAGTAAAAAATCATCTTGATAATCTCAATTTCAATCATTTTTTCTATTGCCTGTATGGATACGTGTCAGGTGAATAAAAAGCTTGCTGCTTAATTCGATCAATTGTTACAGGATCAGCTCTGAATGGCATCTTTGGAACCTGTGGCATGGTTCAGATTTGTCCTGAAATGGTTCTCAATAAAAGGAAAGATTTTCCCATTATAAGTTACAATAACATTGTATTTTTGGAGATCATAATTGTAGTCATCAAGATTCTGCCCTTTGATTATAGTGGACACAGATATTTTGTCCTTGTCAGAAGGTTGAACAAATGATAAGTCAAAAAGACTATTTAATCAATCATATGCACCACATTATATGCACCGAGGGAAAGGATAGAATATTAGTGGGTGAATCAAGATTTGCAGAGCTGAAAGAAAAAGAAAAACAAGCAAGAAAACAGATTGTCATTGAATCGGCTCTGGCACTTTTTGCCAGAAAGCCGTTTTTTGAGGTGGTCATGCGGGAAGTTGCCGAAGAGGCAGGAATTTCTCCCGCAACCATTTACAGATATTTTCCAAGTCAGGAAGAATTATTTCATGAAGCGTTTCTCCAGGATATTTCTTTTGCCAGCAAAGAGTTTAAATCAATGGTTCAAAAGGATATACCAGCAAGCATTGAAGAGTTTGGCATCAAGTTTGTCGACCATCTGATTGAAAATGAATCAACATTCCAGATGATGACCTATCTGATGCTGAAAAACAACCTGGCAAATCCTGTTATGGGCAAGTTTGATTCTGTCACCAAGATTTTTTTCGATCTTTTTGAACAGCTTTTGATAAGACATGGCGTGAAAGATAGGAATGCCCGATTGTATTCCCATTCATTTATTGCATCAATAACAGGTATTTTAATGACGTTTCGCAATTATTCGTTAAAGGATAAAAAAGCCGTTAGAGATCATATTATAAAAGTAATAAAGATAACTTCCTCCCTTTATGCTGATCAGCTGATAAACAAGTAGTGAAGGTTTATTCCTTGCTTGTTTCATTCCTTGACACTTTATTTTGAAATATTATATTTATTGAAATTTATTTTTAAGAATCAGATTTTGTCATGATTAAATTTACCATGATTAAATTTAAAATAATAAGGGCATAAAGGACTATGGAACAGATCAAAGAAGCAATAGAGAAAAATCATCTGTTAATCAGCAGTATTAGAAATGAGATCTCCAAGGCCCTTGTGGGCCAGGAAAGACTGGTGGACAGTCTTTTGACCGGGCTTTTAACAGGAGGGCATGTCCTGATCGAAGGGGTTCCGGGCCTTGCTAAGACCAGTGCTGTAAAAGCACTTGCTTCTGCTGTGCAGGCTCAGTTCAAGCGAATCCAGTTTACCCCGGATCTTCTTCCTGCAGATTTGACGGGCACTGAAATTTATCGCCCCAAAACAGCTGATTTTATAACGAGAAAAGGGCCGCTGTTTAATAATATTATTCTGGCAGATGAGATTAACCGGGCACCTTCCAAGGTACAGTCCGCACTTCTGGAAGCCATGGAGGAAAAGCAGGTGACCATAGGGGATCAGACATATTTGCTGCCCACTCCTTTTCTGGTTCTTGCCACCCAGAATCCCATTGAACAGGAAGGGACCTATCCTTTGCCTGAAGCCCAGGTGGACAGGTTTATGCTTAAAGTGCGGGTTGACTATCCGGATAGGGCTCAGGAACTTGAAATCCTTAAAAAGAACAGCTTTCAAAAGCCCGAGGCCATTAATCCGGTTATTAATTGTGAGCAGATTGCCGCCATGGGCGAAGTGATTGATCAGATCTATGTGGATGAAAAACTCAAAGAGTATATTGTAGACCTGATATTTGCCACGCGAAATCCTGAGAAATATGGGATGAAAGTGGCCGAATATATTGAATATGGTGCATCTCCCAGGGCAAGTATCTTTCTTGCAAAAGCTGCCCGGGTGAATGCATTTTTGTCAGGCAGGGCCTATATCACGCCCCAGGATATCAAGCTTGTGGGCCCTGATGTATTGCGCCACAGAATTATTTTAAGCTTTGAAGCAGAGGCAGAAGATATCTCCACGGACGATATAATCCAGACCCTTTTTGACTCGGTTGAGGTGCCCTGAAGGGAGCAGTTTTAAATGATTCCGGCAGCAATTATAAAAAAAATAAAACGAATTCATATTAAATCCAGCCGTTCCGTAAACAATATCATGGCCGGCCAGTATAAATCCGTGTTCCGAGGCTCGGGTATCGAGTTTGAAGAAGTCAGGGAATATGCTCCGGGAGATGACGTCAAAACTCTGGACTGGAAGGTTTCAGCAAGACTTGGCAAGCCCTTTGTCAAACTTTACAAGGAAGAGCGTGAAAGCATTGTCATGCTGCTGATTGATATGAGCGCATCTTTAAAATTCGGTACATTTTCAGGCCCGAAACTTGAAAAAGCTGCTGAAGTGGCATCTGTGCTTGCCTTTAATGCCATTAAAAATAATGACAAAGTGGGTGTGATTTTTTTCACGGACCGGGTTGAAAAATATATACCGCCTAAAAAAGGCTCCAGTCATATCTGGCGGGTGATAAAAGAGATATTCACCTTTTCACCCCAGGGCAGAGGCACCAATATATCAGAAGCTTTGGACTATCTGGCAAAAATATCCAGGAAAAGATCTTTTGTTTTTGTCCTGTCTGACTTTCTGGATGAAGGTTATCTGAAAAGCCTGAGAAGAATTCGACAAAAGCATGAGGTTATCGGGGTAAGGATATATGATAAAGGGGCTTTTAAGCTGCCGGGAAAAGGCATCATTACCCTGTCAGACTTTGAAACGGGCAGACAAATCATGTTTGATGCATTCAATAAAAAGACACAAAAAGAATTTACATCCATAAAACAGACAGCTCACAAGCAAACCCCGGGCCTTTTTTCCAAGGCAAAAAGTGATGTGATCGAACTTGAAACCTCTGCATCTGTATCGGATACTCTGTTGCAATACTTTAGATTCAGGGAAAGGCGATTGAGATAGATGCAGGATATTCATGGCATAAGACCCCCTGTCCAGTTCGGGTTTGATCCTGCGCTCCTTAAAATCATCTTAATGATATCAGGGGGGATCATTCTTTTTGTCCTGGTGTTTTTTCTGATAAAAAAATACTTGAAAAAAAGAAAACTTATCACAGAGCCCGAATATCTTCCCAAACCCATGGCCCCATATGACGCCGCTTTAAAAGAACTTGATCTTCTTTTTCAAAGACAAATGAATGATCCAAGGCTTTTTTATTTTGATTTAACAGCTGTCTTAAGGAAATATATTGGCCGTTCCTTTGGCATCAATGCCATAGAGATGACCTCCCAGGAATTTATCAGAGGCATCAACCTTCTTGATTTTGATAAGGTGCAAAAAAAAGAAATTGCAAAGTTTCAAAAGTATTGTGATCCATTTAAATATGCCGGGATTGTTCCTGAAAAAGATGGGGCAAGACAGGATCTTTCCATCATCAAAAAGATAATTTCCCAAATAGAAAAAGATCTGATGAAACAGAAGGAAAAACAAGGGGAGAACCAATAATGTTCAGATTTGCGTCTCCTTTATTTTTATCATTGCTGGTCGTGGTCTGCCTTGTCATTTTTTTTAAGCTCAGAAAGAAAAGCACAAATATAATCAAGGTATCTTCTTTAAAAGACCTTGATACGCTTTTCCCATCTTTTATGGTAATGGTCTCAAAATTTATTCCGGTTTTAAAAATAATATCCCTGATCCTGTTGATCCTTGCCCTTGCAAGACCCCAATGGGGGGATAAGAAAATAAACGTGACAACAGAAGGGGTTAATATTATTTTGGCCCTTGATCTTTCCGAATCCATGCGGGCCCTTGATTTTAAACAGGACAAGAAGATTGTAACGCGCCTGGAAGCAGTGAAAATTGTGGTCAGAGACTTTATCATGAAACGGGAAGGGGATCGCATCGGCATGGTGGTTTTTGGGTCAAATGCCTTTACCCAGCTTCCCTTAACCCGGGATTATAATACCATTGCCTTTATCCTGGACCGTTTGAAAATCGGAGCAGCAGGACCTATGACTGCAATTGGAGATGCAATTGGCATCTCTTTAAAACGTCTGGAAGATATTGAAAGCAAATCCAATATTATTATTCTGATAACAGATGGAAAAAGCAATTCAGGAGAGCTTTCCTGGCAGGATGCAACAAAAATTGCCGTTCAAAGAAAAGTTAAAATTTATACCATTGCCGTGGGCACAAAAGGGGAAGCCCCTTTTCTTGTGGATGGATTGTTTGGTAAACAATATGTGTATCAGAAAGTAGATGTGGATCTTGATGCTTTGAAAACAATTGCCAAACAGACCCAGGCAGGTTTTTTCCAGGCAGGGGATTTAGCATCTTTGGGTCAGATTTATGAGATGATCAACAACCTTGAAAAAACAAAGGTGGATGTTGAAAAATGGGTGGAGTATAAGGAATTGTATCAAGGCCTGCTTGCCCTGGGCCTGATTCTTTTTCTTATGTACATTGTTTTAACGAACACACGGTTTTTAAGGGTACCATAAATGAAATTTGCCAATCCATATCTGTTAAATTTATTATGGGGGTTAATTCCAGTGTCCGGTATCATGGTGTATGGCATCCTGAAGCGGAAAAAAATACTTTTAGGATTTGCCGGATTAAATATGATTTCTTCCATTGTTCCGGGGTTTAATCCCAAAAGACGGTGGGTAAAGGCAATTTTAGTCATCATGGCTTTCGGGTTTGCCATTTTTGCCCTGTCTGTTCCGCAATGGGGATACAGATGGGAAAAGACAACCCAGAAAGGGGTGGATATCATGATTGCCCTTGACTGCTCAAAAAGCATGCTGGCACAGGATATCAAGCCCAACAGGCTTGAACGGGCAAAAAGAGAAATTATTGATCTTTTGCGCATGATGAAATCCGACCGGGCAGGGCTTGTGGCTTTTTCCGGAAGGGCCATTCTCCAGTGCCCCTTAACCCTTGACCATGAAGCCTTTAATATTTTTTTAAAGGTTCTGGAGCCCGGATATCTGCCCGTGGGCGGGACAAATCTCGATTACGCAATTAAAGAGTGTTATAATGGTTTTGAAAAAGACTCTGATACCCAAAAAGCCATCATTCTTATTACGGATGGAGAAAATACCTCAGGTGATGTAGAAGATATTGCCAGGGAAATGGCCAAACAGGGAATCAAGATTTTTAGTATCGGGGTGGGAGACATCCAGGGCGCACCAATCCCCGATGAAAAAGGTGGCTTTAAAAAGGATACCTCCGGCAATATTATTTTATCAAAGATGGATACAAAAATTCTTGAAAAACTGGCTGCCATGACAGGCGGAACCTATGTCAGATCTGTTGCCGGGGATATGGACCTTGACCTGATTTATAAAGATAAAATCCTTGGAACCATGGAACGTAAGACCTTGACATCAGGAAAACAAAAGATCTGGGAAAACAGGTATCAATGGTTTCTTTTTCCCTGTATCGTGTTGTTGCTGATAGAACTTATATTGTCTTCAAAAAAGAAATTAAATGGAGTGTCCATAATTGCTTTTGCAATTGGTTTGAGTATTTTTACCTCCCAGAATGGGCCGGCTTTTGCAAAAACTGTTTCTTCCAGCGTAAACTCTGGAATAAAAGCATTTGAGGAACAAAATTATGAACAGGCTAAAACGCATTTTATTGATGCCCAGCTTAAAGATCCGGAAAATGCAAAGCTCTATTATAATATTGGTGCGGCTGCCTATATGAACAATGAATATGACCAGGCCGAGAAAAATTTTATGGAGGCCCTTAAAACAAAAGATACCAAGCTTGCGCATGATGCCCAATATAACCTTGCCAACACCTACTTTCGCATGGGAAATCTGGATGAGGCCATCAAGGGGTATGAAAATATTCTGAAAAAATTTCCCGATGACACCCAGGCAAAAGAAAACCTGGAAATTGCCAGACAAAAACAAATAGAGCAAAAACAGCAGGAGCAACAAAAGCCTGAATCCCAATCTGATAAAGACAAAGACAAGAAAGAAAATAAAGAAGATCAGGAGAAAAAACAAGGGCAGGACCCAGACAAAGATCAGGACAAAGATAAGGACAAAAATCAAGACAATAAAGAGCAAAACAAAGATTCCGGGCAGGACAAAAAACAGGCCGAAGAACAAAAACAGCCCCAGGATAAACAAAAGCCTGAAAATAAACAAGAAGATAAGCCTGATGAAACACCATCCCAGTCCCAGGAGGATAAATCGGCATCCCAGGAAGATAAACAGTCGGAACAGGCAAAT
>JAHJDU010000655.1 GCA_018812385.1 Pseudomonadota bacterium | reverse complement strand
TACTGCTTCTACCGTTTCATCCTTGATTAGAATTATGAACTAAAGGGGAGTAGCCAAGAGAAAAATGTTTAATTTAAAGACGGCTTAGGAAATATCGGCCTTATGATCAGCTTGAAAATACTCGCATCACCTATGACGTATCGGGTACAAGGGATGGGGCTGGATCATTATTGAAATATGCCTGAATTGCTTGCAGTATAAAATTGAATGCTGATCGACCTTGTAATGCACATGTTGCAATTACAGTCCATAAACGTTCGGAACTTTTCCGTCCTTTGATGCTTCGTGTTCCTTGGGTTATGAGACGATCTATTACGACAAACCGTATTGCTTGTTCTGCCACATTGTTGGTAGGCCCTATTCCAGGGGTTGTGATGAACTCAAAATATGCTTTACCATGTTTGCGGAATCGGTTGGCCATATTTTTAGCTTCCCGTTTTTCTTCTTTCCCGTCTTTATTCAGTTGACCCGGGACGTTTTGCAGGGCTGCGGTTATGATTCTTTCTTTAGCCTTCTCAAGGGCATTGGTGAAGTCTTCCTGAACCATATTGTCACGTTCATGAATAACTTTGAACATATTCCGGATCTCATCCAGGAGTCTCTCGCCATAAGCCTTTGTTTGTTCGTCCGGCAAAGTCGTTAAAAATCGGATGTCTCGTATCAAGTGAGCGATGCAAAACTGCATCGTGACGTTGAAATCCTTCATATACTTGCGATACGCCGAAAAATAATCACAACCCAGTACTCCATCAAATTCCTTACCCAAAACATCAATCAAAACCTTTGATCCACGGGACTTGTCGATTTTGAACAACACATACATTTCAGCCTTGAAAACCCATGTCCAAAACTTGACCTTGTTTTCCTTATGGCCAGTTTCATCGACATTCACTCTTTCCTCGAAAGGTAAACGATTGAGCAATTCACTGTATGGTGATTCGAGAGACTGACTCACCTTCTCGATCACTTTGCGTAAATATCCACGGGAAACCTTTTCACCAAGGACATCTCGAATAAATTTTCTGATTGTGGAAAACGATGCATGACAGACATTTTTCATATAGGCAACCATGGCTGTCAAGCGCTCTTTGAAAAGCCCTTCCTTGACGACATTAACAGGGAAAGGCATATAATGAATTTTCTGGCATTTATCGCACCATACCGGATACGAACGATGCTCTTCTTTGATTATAGGCACTTCAACCAGTTCCATTTGCTGGATTATGCGAGGGGGTGTATCGAGCATACTGACTTCTCCGTTGCATACGGGACAAGCGGTAAGTATGTATGGATGAGTTTTGTCAATCTCACTATCGGTGAAGGGAGGGCGATCATGCCTCTCATGGCCTGGTTGGCCACCGATTTTGCGAGCTCCATTTTTTTGTCCTTTTTGGTTTTTGATTTTTGGCTTTGTAATATCATCAGAAGATGGGCGTTTGCTGGAATTTGAAGAGTTCTTTGAAAGCTTGGCAATTTTGATCTCCAAGGCCTTTATCTGCATTTGCTGAGATTCAATAGTACGGCTTAGATCACACAGAATCTTGACCAAAACTTTCGGTCCGGCATTATACAAGGCCAATGATTCATCTTTAGTCATGACATAACTCTCTGCGAAAGTTTTTAGTCAAAGGATAAATATATACAGCCTTTTTGGAAAGTAATGGTTGGCGAGATTTGCTGAGCTTGCCCTGGCCCGTTGTTTCTCCCACAAACTTCCAATTGTCTGCTTTGTAACATGTGCCGAAGTATCGCTCTGTGTCTACGAATGTTTCAAGCAGATAAACCGGATGGTGGTATAGATTTTGCCAATCTTGTGACAAACAATGACGGTTTGATGCCAGCAGATATGATGCCAGGCTGGAAACTTGAACCCATGGTAAAATCAAAAATCGAAGGTTGTTGGCGATCAAATGAAGATTGTTTTCTCTGATTTTTTTGCTCCAGCCAATGAAACGATCTCGCGCACCAATATACCATGGTGCTGAACCCCATGCCAAACATGCAATAGGACGATCACCGGAAAATGCCATATATTTGAGATGCTCTCCAACTGGTTGTGTGTAACCAAGGTAGTGGTACTCGTTTATAAGGCCATTAAACATTTTTTCATAGGACGTTCTGCGAACTTGTTCAAGCTTGATAGGAAACAGGTCGCCGACTGTACAATGAACAGCAGTTTCATCCACTATTACCTTGGTTGGCTCCTTTCGCTTTGCAAGAGGGTTGGGAGGGGTTAATTTCCGGGCCGGCTGTTTAATAAGGCCATTTGATTCCAATAAAAGAAGCAGGCTCCGGCAGACCATATCTTTTAGAACACCGTTAGGCTGTCTCCAGTCCCATTCCCTACAGACTTCTTGAGAGATGAAGCGCCTGCTTTTGTCAGGATATGATTTGATAATTCTCCTGACGGCCACGATATCTTGCTTGGTGACGGATCGTTTCCTATATGTTATGACAGTTTCCATTCCTGACAATATAAACTATCAGGAACTGGAACGCAAATTATTTCTCAAAAAAATTGCGGTGACTTAGTAAATATTGAATTCAAACCGATTATTGCCCGTGAACGGTTACAGGCAATTTAACCTGTTTTTCAGGGAGGGTCAGTCCCTGTTTGGTGTTGGAAATAGCTTTTTTTAGATTTTTTTGTTTCGGGGCGGGGTCCAAAGCCTAAAGGTGGTGGTAAAATGTCCAAATATGGACTGGCAAGCATCCGAAGGTGAGGTAAAACGAATTCAATACCAAGAACAGACCGAAAAGATGAAAAATTTGCCTTACAATTATCCGGCAGTGATGGAAGAAGTTCAATCAATAAAATCAAGGTTAGGCGTATAGGAAACAGTCGCCGCCTCATCCACCGCAGG
>JAHJDU010000126.1 GCA_018812385.1 Pseudomonadota bacterium | reverse complement strand
ATGAATGGTCAAAGGTTTACCCATTCTTTAATGGGGATTTTTCTATCTATACCATGTTCAATCTCATTGAGCAGCATTTTAATCTGCGGAACCTAATATTCTCTATTACTTGGTAGCGTGAGTGTATATGTTCCATAACGCACGTAGAAATGACGTCCTCCTGGTTCAGGTGGTCCAAAGCCAAGCTTCTTCAATTTTTTTATGAAATCTCTTCGCTTGCATGGCTTCAATTTATCCATGAACGACAGTCTCTTTAGGAACGGGCATTCTTTTGTTCAAATTAATTCTACCCACCACCGGCAATCTATCACCATGCCTGATTTTTACAATCAACCATCCCTCAAGCGAGGATATCAATTCCTGCCGGCATTGATACAGCGTTTCTCCAAAAGCTACAACACCGGGACATTGTGGAATTTTACCAGAAAAACTACCATCTTCCAGCTTATCGTAAGTGGCTTTACTCATCGCCTTATTAATGTATTCGATAAGCATATGACTACCTCCTTAATTTTTTCACGGGGTGACGGGGTCTGACCCAGATAAGTATCTGTTTTTTAATGCAAATCATTCCAAATAACGGCGTTTTCACCTCTTAGGACCCAGTTTTCAGGGGTAAAAACAGCATTTTAAGCAGTTGGTCCTGGGGCCAAGGTCTGAGGTCACTTTACATCATCTTTAAAAGGTCATCCCGGAAAGGCATGGGGTCAGGCTTTCCTTATTGTCGTTATTGGGGGATAGCACAACGTTAATTTTTATTTAAGATTGGAGATCAAGAAATATCCATAACAAGTTTCATACCTTTATAAACTTCAGCAAGTCTGTCTTTCGTAAGGCTGCCTATCATTTCTTTGAGGCTTAGTTTATCCACTGTTTTTATCTGTGTCATATTAACCACTGATCGTTTGGGAAGATTTGCTTCTCCTTTCTGCAGGGTCACATTGCCTGGCAGTTCACCAAATTTCAAAGTTGAGGTAATTGCCACCACAATAACCGTGTTCAATTTACTATCGTTCAACAGATCATTTTGAACCACAAGTCCAGGACGTCTGCCCATCGGTTCGGAGCCTTTTGCAGGTGAAAAATCCACCCAATAAACAGAACCCTTCCTGATTACCATTCCTGGCCCTTGTCAGATCCTGATCCTTCAAACCATCTTGCACAGCTATGTTGTTCTCTTCTTATTGATTCATCTGAAAAAGTATTGTCGTAGGCATCTTTGATAAGCCGGTTTCTTTCCGCCATGAGCTTTTCCCTGAGTATAATAGAGATAAATTTGCTCCTGGACAGGCCCCTTTTCTTACTGAGGTCATCGATCATCGTTACTAGTTCTTTTGGAATAGTGATAGCAACCTTTTGAGTATGCATGTTTTGTATGCCTCCTTTGTATGATAATATATAAATACCATGAGTGCCATTGCCTGTCAATAAAGGAGTATACTTAATGGGATAACGGGGTCTGACCCCGATAAGTGTTTGTTTTTGTGGGAGAATCGTTCCAATCTGGGGCGTTTTTTCCTCTTAGGGCCTGCTTTTTGGGGTCAAAAACAGCATTGTAAGAATTTTGCAGGAGGGAGACTAATGCCCCGGGTGAGTCCTCCGGGTTGATGCGATAAATTGTTCAGCAGCGGCAGCAAGGAGTTCGGACCGCTTCATTCCATACTTCCCCCTGTACTCATCCACATCGGAAAGGAGAGATTCGGGAAATATTACATTGAACCGTTTTTTAGGTTCATTGATTTTTTTATTTTTCGGTTTCGGAATTGGTTTACCATATTTTTTTGCAGCTTCAATCCACAATTGCATGGCTATTTCTACTTCTCTCAACGCTTCTTCAGGTGTTTCGCCAAAAGCAGAACACCCTTTAAGTTCTTCAATTTCAGCCATATAATCGTCGTCGCCTTCTGGATCAGGAAAAATTTTAACGGTATATTCCATGATTACTCTCCATCAATAATATTAATGGCTTGCTTAATTTGATACGCTTTTGCTGTTCCATCTTTCTTTTTTTGAGCGTTTATCGGGGTTTCAATAATCGGATGCACAAAAATATGATGACTTCCACTTATCCGATCAAGCGAGAACCCATTGTCTTCAAGCCAAGTGACAAACTCTTGAAATTTAATATTATTTTGACTTCTTCTAATCTTTTGATTTTTCTTATCAACTTTTGTCATATTCCAAAAATTTTAATTTCAAGATGCGATTATTATTCTTAAACTATAATGTGTTTTTACACATTAATCAAGTGGGTTTTTAGGAAGGGCAAGTTTTTCCTGGGTCCATCCAAGGCGGCTTATAATTCATATTACGGGGTCTGCATATTACGGGGTCTGACCCCGATAAGTGTTTGTTTTTGTGGGAGAATCGTACCAATTGAGGGT
>JAHJDU010000125.1 GCA_018812385.1 Pseudomonadota bacterium | reverse complement strand
GTTGCATCATCTGTTTGATCAGGTATCTGCCACTGATCCATTCCACCTGTTTTTTTAAGGCCTTAAAACCGTTGATGGTGCTTATTTCTTCATGGCTTAAAAAGGGTTTGATAAAGTCTTGTTTCTTAAACAATTCATTTAATACTGCCCTTAAATCAGGGCGGGCTTCTTTTTTAAAAACAGATTGGATAATTTCCGGTATTCTGGCATACCAGATGGTTATCCCTGGTTTTGGAGACAGGGTGTTGATGCAGATGCTGTCTTGGAAAATTGAACCCATGTCTATGATATATATTAAGCCCCTTTGTTTTACAATCTTTTAAGGTCAGACTTTGCTACCGTCTTTTCTTTTTGCTTTCTCGCAAAAGAAAATGGGGGATAAACCTGGGATCAATATTTTCAGGGGCAACCCGGCTGTATTCTGCTTCAAGTTCCTTGATCAAGTTTGACAGGACTTCGGCAAATGCATTTTCAAAATCTGTTTCATTCATGCCGCTTACTTCAGACGTCCACAAGACCAGGTCCTGTAGTGGAATCTGGTCGGTTTTGCTATAATCGGACGTTGAGAACAGGGCGATGAAAAACTTTTTAAAGACTTTTGTGTCAATGGGTTCAAGGGTTTGTGCCAGCTTTAACCGGTTTTTTGCCCAAAGGGTAAGAATTAATGTTTTATAAGTTAAAACACCTTGTTCAAAGGAATTGATATCTACATCCAGCAGGCCCAGGAACTTATCCAGGGCCATGATCTGTTCCAAGGTCCCTGCAGTCCGGGTAATATCTGAAATGGATTTAAAATTTCTGTATAATTTTCCGGCAGCATAATTATCATAATACAGCGGCCGGTCAAGGAACAGACCGCCAATAACTCCTAAATAGTCTTCTCCAAGAAAACTTAAGGGAAGATTGTTTTTGTCCATAAAGCTTTGCTTAAACCAGTTGAAAGCTTTTGTCTTAAGTTGGATGCCGGCCCTTGAACCGGTTCTGAAAATGTCCTCAAGGAAATATTCCTGGATCACACCCCTTGCAAGCTCGGGTTTTTTCTCTCCTTTCAGGATGACCTCAAGGCCAAGATTTATATAATCACAAGCCTTTATAATGGCTTTTTCAAGATCTTCTTTGCTTCTGAGTTTGATTTTATCAGCAGAAATGATTTTATTTATCAAAGCGGCAAGTTCGGATTCAAGATTAAGAATGAATTCAGGATCAAGCAATTTAAGGGATTTTACAAACAGATCATCACCTTCAATAAACTGGGAGAAAAATTGTGGTGGCAATGGGATGTCCGGGTCAAAGGGGGCTGGATTGAAGCGGTTTTTTTCCGGCCGTTTGCGAAGAGAAGAAAGTTTGGTGGGCTGATAAATTCCCAGGGCTTCATGGGCAGGTAAAAATCCTTTTTCTGCAAGCCGCAGATTCTTAAGGCGGAACTGCTCTTCTTCGGTTTCAGCCGTCAGTATAGAGGCGGTTTCAAGCAAAAGTCCGTGATAAACCGACAGATCCATCTGGGCCACGGCTTTGACCATTTTTTCGATGAGTTCAGAGGCTTCCTGCAGGTTCCCTGGGTCTGGCAGATCCTCATCCATATCCCATGGGTTTTCAGGAAACCAGAAATAAAATTTATCATCAATGGTTATATAATCATCAAAATCTTCCGGGGGCACCTCATCGTGTTCCCTGACAAAAATCACCATGTTTTTAAACAGATAAAATTCAAAATAGTCGGGTTTTTCCTTGATGATCCATCGCAAAAGCCTTTGAGGGTCAGCCTGGAATAAAAGATCAAAGGTCTTTGTCATAAGGGCAAGGTCAAGCCGGTCATTGTCCCAGGTTTCCACATCCAGAATATATTCCCATTGTTCAGAGTTGGCCATGGACAGGACTGGAATGAAATCATAGGGGCCTATTTTGTGCATGAGATAATAAAGATCCTGGTCTGGGAAAGATTGTATCAGTGTGGCTGGTGCCGGGGCTTCAAGGATCATGTCAAGGGCTTTTTCAGATTCGCTGACAAGGATCTCATGTCGCTGGGTCCGAAGTTTCATTTCTCTGTTTTGAATATTGGCAAGCTTATAATTGGTGTTTTCGCTCATGTTATGGTCCTACTATATTTTGATGACAAATATTAATATATTGGTTTGTTCCAGGAAATTCATTTTTAACAACTTTTTGAAATTGGGAAGCAGGATTTTTTTGTCTTTACCATGAACCAATGATAATATCATCAAGTCTTCTTTTGGGAACATGGTGGACCTTATTTTGATCCCGCCAGTATTTGATATCCCCGTCTTCGCCCAATTCATCAATTTGGACCTCTTCAACGGGTTTTCCCAGTGCCACTACAAGTTTGGGTTCAAGATGCTCGCCGATATTTAAATGTTCTTTGAGCATTTTAATATTTATGGAGGCGAACATGCAACCGCCAAGTCCCATGGCCCTGGCACCCAAAAGGATTGTCTGGGCTGCAATGCCATGGTCACACCAGAATTTATCAGAAACACTATGGTCTCCCAGGATAACAATATAGGCAGCAGGTCTTTCTTCTGGTACAGGGCCTTTCCAGTCTTTAAGATATCCGGCCCAGCCCAGGCAGGAAAAAATGGCTTCATTTTTTTGTTCGTCCCGGCAGATCACATATTTTAATGGTTGATTGTTGGCGCCTGATGCACAATTTCTGGCAAGTTCAATCAATTCCCTTAAGGTTGATTTGTCGATTTTATGGGAGTTGTCAAATCGTCGGCAGGATCTGTTTTGTTGTACAAGGTCTTTAAAAGATGATGGATTCATGAATTTCTTCCTTTGCATTCCACACGTTGGAATTTTGGCATGTTAATATCAATCCACTTGAGGATTTTATCCATTTCCTCTGCAAGGTCTTTTAAAGCCTTGCCCCGGTGGCTGACCCTGCCCTTTTCTTCAATGGTCAGCTGGGCAAAGGTTTTATTAAACTCAGGATAAAAAAAGAGCGGATCATATCCAAATCCGTTATCACCAATGGGTTTTTTTGTAAGGATGCCTTTGCATTCCCCTTCATAGGTTAAGGCAGCACCTGTAGGAACCGCAATGGAAATCACACATTTGAATGCAGCATTTCGGTTTTCTTGGCCTTTTAAGTTATCGAGCATTTTTTTAACATTGTCAGCGTCAGTTGCGTTTTTTCCGGCATATCTGGCAGAATGGACACCTGGCGCACCGTCAAGAGCTTCTACACAAAGTCCAGAATCATCAGCCATGGCAGGATATCCCAGAACTTTCGCAGTAAAAGAGGCTTTTTTATAGGCATTGTCATCAAAGGTTTCTCCATCTTCAATGACTTCAGGGATGGGGCCGAAATCGGCAAGATTTTTAATATCAATGGGAAAGCCATTTAAAAGTCTTTTGATTTCCCTTGTTTTTCCCTTGTTTGTTGTTGCAAGAACGATTATTTGTTTCAATGGTCGACTCCATCAATTTTTTTTAAGTTTGATTTGATTAGGGATAATATAAGATCACGCCCTGGTTTTGTAAACCCCGGGCCAGGTCAAAAATAATCCCGGCTCTAAAATCCAATGGATAGATACAGCTTTTTTATGTCTGACCGAAAACCCAGAAATATAATTTTCCAATTTTGGTTAGAGATTTGCAACTATCCGAGATTGTTTTAGGATTTAGGTTTTAGGTCAAAACCTAAAACTTAAAACCTAAAACTTATAACCGTGCCTGAACGAGGTTTTCGTTCAGGCACTAATTACCAGTCTATTGGGAAATAATCCTTTAAGAATTTGCCGCACCAGTGTTTCCGGGTCAGGATGCCATGGAAAAAAGGGTCACAAATCCTTGCCGCTCCATCTACAATATCCAGGGGCGGCTGGAAATCATGCCGGTCCTGCTTGAATTTTGCCAGCATGGCAGGGTCCTCATCCGTTACCCATCCCGTGTCAACGGCATTCATGAAAATTCCGTATTTGGCCAAATCACTGGCTGCAGTATGGGTGAGCATGTTTAAGGCAGCTTTGGCCATATTGGTATGGGGGTGGCGGCTGCCTTTTTTAAACCGCAGAAATTTGCCCTCCATGGCAGAGACATTGACAATATGTTTTTGTCCCGTGTAATCTTTTTTCATCAACTCTGCCAGCTGGTTGCACAGAACAAAGGGAGCAATGGAGTTGACCAGCTGGAGCTCCAGCATTTCCGAGGTCTGGATTTCCCCCAGCCGCAGCCGCCAGGAATTGGTCTTTCGAAGATCCACCTGCTGGAGGTCGGCATCCAGTTCTTCTGCTGGAAATACTTCAGGTACATTCAAAGAATTGTCATAGGAATAGGGAATCTGGGATAATTGGGCAGACATGCGCAATCCAACGCCCGGGGCTTTGCCGTCCCAGGCTGCGGTCAAGGCGTTTTTTGGGGCCAAATTTTCGGCCTGTCCAAAATCCAGCTGGGATATACAGGTCTGGTACTGTCCTAAAAGGGTCCTTGCATCCCCTGGCAATTGCTCGATATCCTTTGTTTCATTTTCCATGAGATGGGCATAAAATCCAGGGGGACGTCGGACGGTCTGGGCTGCATTATTGATGAGAATATCCAGTCGCTGGTAAGTCTGTGTAATATAATCGCAGAAAAGTTCAACACTGGGGGTGTGGCGCAGGTCCAGACCATAGATCTGGAGTCTGTTTCCCCAGTTGGGAAAATCCCGTTCCCTGGAAAATCGTAAGGCCGAGTCTTTGGGAAAACGGGTGGTGGCAATCACCCTTGCCCCGGCTCTGAGCATCATTAATGTGGCCTGGTAACCGATCTTGAGCCTTGCGCCTGTGATCAATGCCACCTGTCCTTTCAGGCAGGCTGTCTGGAAGCGTTTTTGATAATTGAATTCTGCACATTCCAGGCACATGGTGTCATAAAAATGGTGGAGCCGGGTAAATTCAGCCTTGCACACATAGCAGTTGCGGGGGGTTTTCAGCCCCTGTATCGGATTTTCAATCTCAGTTTTTCTGCCGCAAATCTGCTGGGGAGCGGTAAATACTGCGGCTTCCCTGGCTTTGCGGATACCCGTGGCAGCTCTGAGCCGGCGTTCTTTTTCCACAATGGCAGCGCGCTTTGTTTGTTTTCTGTCCTTGTTGCGTTCCTTAATTTCTTTTTTATCGGGCCGGGATATTTTCCCGGCCGCAGTGATCAAAGCAATCCGTTCTATTTCCGGCAATTGCGATAAAAGTTCAGATCGGTCGGCAATTTTTTCCAGAATAGAGATACACCCTCGTATGGATGCAAGGGTCTCTGGTTTGTCATCAATTTTTGTATCTATGCTGATGGTGCTCACCTTTTTTATATTCTTGTCCCAGCCATAAAATTCATGGCTTATTGTTTTAACAGAATGAAATTATTATAGATATTTGGTGAATTTGTCAACCAGACTTTAAAATCATGCAGGCTAATCAACGATTCCCTGCAACCCATACCCCGGCCTCTGAATTCAACTGTTCACGGTGGCAATATTGCCATTTCTAATAAATGCTGATTTAAAGATGGCTTCATTTTTGTCCCCGTTTAGGGGATGGACCACTTTTCAGGCCGTTATATCTTGTTTTAGGATACAAAATATTATAAACTTTGTTCTGTCAATTGATCATTAATTAAATCTAACACATGGAGAGGACAAAATGGAATTAAAAATTATAAACATTGAAAATCCTGATGAATTGAATTTTATCCTGGGCCATTCCCATTTTATTAAAACCATTGAAGATATCCATGAGGCCATTGTCTGTACAGTGCCCAATGCTAAATTCGGTGTGGCATTCTGTGAGGCCTCAATGGAGTGCCTGGTCCGGTACAGCGGTACAGATGAACAAATGATGGAGCTTGCAAAGAAAAATGCATTTATACTTTCAGCAGGCCATTCTTTTATTATTTTTATGAAAGATATGTTCCCCATCAATATCCTTAACACTATAAAAAATATTCCCGAAGTTGCCAGAATTCATTGTGCAACTGCCAATCCTGTCCAGGTAATTCTTGCCCAGACAGATCAGGGCAGGGGAATCCTTGGGGTCATTGACGGATTCTCATCAAAGGGCATTGAAACCGAGGCAGATATTGAAAAAAGAAAAGGATTTTTAAGAATGATCGGGTATAAAAATGATGAATATTGATTGGGCATACTTAGTGTTTGAACGAAAACTCACCCATCTACTGCGTTGCTGCAAAATCCTGGAAGAGACAAATAAAAATTCAAAAAAACAATAAGCGCATTCAAATACATTTAAACAGATACCGCCTGCTGCAATATAGTCGCAACAGGCGGTATTTAAGTAGTGTCAAATAATTAATATCTTTCTTTTTTGCCCATCTCCATCCCAAGCTCCAGAGCTTTTTTATTCATTGCCATAAAATCTTCTGGAATGGTTGTCTCAAGAACCTTTAAAATGGATGCAGGCTTGATGAGTTTTGAAATGCCGATCAGGGCCCCCAGCATGCATATATTAAACACAATGGGTTTTCCGATTTCTTTCATCACAGTATCAAACATGGGAAGGGTGATATGCTTGGCATCCACTTTTTTTCCAATTGTGACATATTTTGAATCCACCAGAAGCAGGCCGCCCGGCCGGATGATAGGAGCAAATTTGTTATAGCTTTCCTGGGTCAGACTGACCAGTATATTAGGCTGAATCACTTTTGGAAAAAATATTTCAGAATCGTCAATGATGATATCAGTTCTGGTGGCACC
>JAHJDU010000124.1 GCA_018812385.1 Pseudomonadota bacterium | reverse complement strand
CTTGCTTCATGGTTGTCTACACTTTTTTTTGCTACCCACTCACTTTTTGGGATCTTACCTATTTTTCATATAACTATCTGTTTTCATAAAATATTTTATGATTAGATAGGAAGATGCAATTTATGAACAAAAACTTACACTTTTAAGTACTGTTTTAGCGTAATTCGTAATTTCAATCTATTTTGTAGAACTAAAAATCAATTATATGAAAGATGGCATAATCAAATTATTCAAAACTCCATTAACATATTGTGAGTTAGAGATTCACCTAAGAAACATGTTTTGAAAACCTTTTTACATCACAAAAATTATTTTGTTCATCTCCTGGAAGAACTTTGCAGGATTGGATGAATATATATAAAAAATTAATCAGTGAAATAGCTCGGTGACTGTTGTTTCGTCATATATTGAATCGAATGTAAGCAACCTTGTTGAGTTTTTCCAGGAATACTAAAGATAATTTTTCTGATACTTTCTTATTCTTAAAAACTCGATATCCACGCTTCTGTATATGTAGAGGTTTTTTACTTTTTTGACCTGTGAATAGTTCATACCGTTTTGCGTTCGGGAATTGTTTTTCGGCTGCATGCAAGAGTATTTTACCAATACCAATATTCTGGTGATTCGGGCGGACGATCAATTTACCGATGTGGCATGTTCCCCTTACCAAACAAATTCTTACTGAACCAATGATTCTATTGTCGATTTCAATTTTTAAAAAGATCTGATTCTTGAATTCGGATAGTATTTCGTCCATTGTTTGATGTAAAGGTGGTATCATGAAATCGTTGATTGGACTTCTGTACAGGGGTCTTAACGCAGAGAAGCGTTAAGACCGCCAAGTGTTTGAGCGATAGCGATAGTTTTGGCTATTAGCGTGTATCTTCATGTATCCGTGCAATGATTTCTTTTAAGAGTTTTGCAGCCATCTTGGATATTTTTTTTACAGGTTTCATTTTTTCTCTATTTAATTGAGTTCCAAGTTGATATCCTGGTTCCAAATGTTTTTGCCATCTTTTTTTTTAACCGATTCAAGGATGATATCAAGAAATGAATTCCTTGAAATTTCCATTGCTCCCATACTCAGAAGATGATCTGTGGTCACCTGGCAGTCAATTAAATCAAAATTCTGGTTTTGTAAGTGACTTGAAAGGGCGACCAGAGCAATTTTAGATGCATCGCTTTCAAAGGAAAACATGGATTCCCCAAAAAAGGTTTTGCCAAGGCAAACGCCATAGAGGCCCCCCACTAATTTGTTTTCTCTCCAGGTTTCAATGGAATGGGCATATCCAAGTGTATGAAGCTTTGTATAAGAATCAATCATTTCATCCACAAGCCAGGTTCCAGCATATTCTTTTTTCCTTGGTCTTGCACAGGAAAGAATGGTTTGTTCAAATGCAGTGTCCATAGTAACGCTATAAATATTTTTTTTTATTTTTTTATGCAGGCTTTTTGAAATCTTAATATTTTTTGGAAATAGTACCAGCCTTGGATCAGGTGACCACCAAAGCAAAGGCTCATCTTTTGAGAACCAGGGAAAGATTCCATTTTCATAGGCAAGGAGCAGCCTTTGGGGGGAAAGATCTCCCCCTATACATAAAAGTCCATCAGATCGAGCAAGCCAGGCCGGGGGAAAGTCTAATTTTTTTGATAACCTGAAAAGGGGCATTCAACTTTTAAAGATAAAATTAAGCGCATTATTCCGAAGGCCAATGGATATTTTACCGCCTTTTTCCAATTTGCCAAAAAGGATTTCATCTGTGAGCTTGTCTTTTATCCGGGTCTGGATAAATCTTGCCAAAGGTCTGGCTCCAAATTTGGGGTCATATCCTTCCTTTGCAAGAAAGGACCGGACCTTGGCAGAATAGCTCAATTTAATCTCTTTGGCTTTGAGCATGGCTTTGAGTTCTTTCATGTTTTTATCAACAATTAATTCCATGATCTTAGGGGACAGATGGTTAAATTGTACAATACCGTCAAGCCGGTTTCTAAACTCAGGATTGAATGTCTTTTCAACGGCTTTCATTCCTTTGGAATCAATATTTGCTGACTGGGAGCCAAACCCGATGGAATTGACACTCATTTCCCTTGCCCCTGCATTTGATGTCATGATGATGATAACATTCCTGAAATCAGCTGATTTACCAGTGTTGTCCGTCAGGGTTGCATAGTCCATAACCTGTAAAAGAATATTATAAAGATCCATATGGGCTTTTTCAATCTCGTCAAGCAAAAGAACACTATGAGGATGTTTCCTGATACTGTCCGTCAGGATACCGCCCTGGTCAAAGCCCACATATCCTGGTGGGGCTCCGATAAGTCTTGAAACGGCATGCTTTTCCATGTATTCACTCATGTCAAATCTTAAAAATTCTATCCCCATATGATGGGCAAGCTGTTTTGCAACCTCTGTTTTGCCAACACCTGTCGGTCCCATGAAAAGGAAAGATCCAATGGGACGATCCGGAGCAGCAAGGCCTGCCCTTGATCTTTTAATGGAAGTGGTCAGGGTTTCAATGGCATCATTTTGTCCAAATATAACATTAAACATTCTTTGTGGCAGGGATGAAAGGTTGGCCTTATCCGTTGATGTAACACTTGTGACAGGCACTTTGGCAATTTTAGCGACAATTTTTTCAATATCTTTTGGGCTTACTATTTTTCGTTTGCCTTTTCCCTTGAGTCGCAGGTAGGCACCTGTTTCATCAATAACATCAATGGCTTTGTCCGGCAGGAGCCGATCATTGATATATTTATCCGACAGATAGGCCGCAGCTTCAATAGTTTCGGCAGTGTAGGTCAGACCGTGATGTGCTTCATAGTAGGGTTTAAGCCCATTTAAAATTTGAGTTGTTTCTTCAACTGAAGGCTCGCAGATTTCAATTTTTTCAAATCTCCTTGAAAAGGCACGGTCTTTTTCAAAATGATTTTTGTATTCTTCATAGGTTGTTGTACCGATACATTTTATATCCCCGGAGGAAAGAGCCGGCTTTAAAATGTTTGAAGCATCCATGGACCCGCTGGAGGTTGCACCAGCTCCTACCACTGTATGGATTTCATCGATAACCAGCAATGCGTTTTCTTTGGATTCAAGGGCATTGATAACATCTTTCAGACGTTGTTCAAAGTCTCCTCGATATTTTGTTCCGGCAAGAAGTGCTCCCATATCAAGGGAATATAATTCACAATTTTCTAAAAGATCAGGTACCAGTTTATCATTAATTAGTACGGCAAGCCCTTCGGCAATGGCTGTTTTTCCAACTCCTGGATCTCCCACCAGAATAGGATTGTTTTTTCTTCTGCGGCAAAGAACCTGCATGACCCTGTCCATCTCATCAACTCTTCCGATTAGCGGATCTATTTTTTTATCACGCGCTTTTTGCAAGAGATTTGTTGTAAATATTTCCAAAGGATCTTTCTTTCTTTCCTGTTTTGATTTTCTGTCATCAGGATTGAATACTCTCCGGGACGGGTCCAGAGCCGGGGGACCTTTTTTTGTAGGTTCCACCGTGTGTGAAATTAATTTTAATACATCAAGGCGGGTAATTCCTTCTGATTCAAGATAAAATGCAGCATGGGAATCTTTTTCCTGGAAAATGGAGGCAAGAATATCCCCTAAGTTGACTTCATTTTTTTCCGCAGATCGAGCCTGGTTGATGGCGCGCTGTATCATTCGCTGGAAACCAATGGTCTGCTGTAATACATATTCTTCTTTTTTGTCAATCCTGGTTAATTTTTCATTAAAGAATTTTTCAAGTTCCTGTTTTATCTGTTCCGGGTTGCCGCCACATTGTGCAATCGTCTGAGCGCCTGTTTCATGGTTAAGGATTGCATAAAGAACGTGCTCAACACATACATACTCATGCCTTCTTTTTTTTGCTTCCCTTACTGCAAAACCGAGGGCTGTACTAAGTTCTTTGCTAATCATACCTACTCCTTTTCCATTGTACTTTTTAAAGGAAAACCTTTACTGGTTGCCAGGTTGTGCACTGTTTCAATTTTGGTTTCTGCGATCTGTCTTGTATAGATACCGCATATTGCTTTTCCTTTATTATGTACATTAAGCATTATTTCTGTTGCTTTTTCAAGTGATTTTCCGAAAACAGTCATAAGAATTTGTACCACAAACTCCATGCTGGTATAGTCATCATTGTGGAGGATGACTTTATACATGGGCGGAAGATCGTCTTTTGATTTTGAGGAAATACCCTCTTTTATTTCAGAGTCAGTGGATGTCATTATCAATATCCTCTAAGTCATACAGCATTTTTTATACTTTTTGCCGCTTCCACAAGGGCAGGGTTCATTTCTTTGTACTTTTATCGAAGACCGTTTCACAGGTTGCTTTATGCTGGAGCCGTCTGAATGGGAAAAGGTAAGATTTTCCTGTTCTTTCTTTTTCATTTCACTCACTTGGGAAGGGGTGGATATCTGGATCTTGAATAAAATTTCAACAACTTCTTCTTTAATCCTTTCCATCAACCCGTGGAACATGTCAAAGCCTTCTTTTTTATAAATCCGCAAAGGATCCTGCTGTGCATATCCTCGAAGCCCAATACCCTCTTTTAAATGATCCATTGATAACAGATGTTCTTTCCACCTGTTATCAACGGTTTGAAGAATGATGTGCCTTTCAATTTCCCTTGTGATATCAATACCTATGGAAGCTTCTCTTTGGCTGTACAATTCTTTTACATGTTCAAAAAGCTTTTCTGACAATTGTTCCGGACTATTGCTTTCATTCACTGTCCTTTCAAGGTCAGGGTTAAAGTTAAAGACTTGTTTGATCCTTTTTTTAAGCCCTTTCAAATCCCATTTTTGGACAGGGGTTTTTTCAACGAAAAATTCTTCAACAATATCATAGGTCTTGCCTTCGATCATTTCCATGACAACGGTTTTTAAATCCTTTTCCATCAATGCTTTGCGCCGCTGTCGATAAATAACTTCCCTTTGCTGGTTCATTACATCATCATATTCAAGCAAATGCTTTCTGATTTCAAAGTTATGGCCTTCAACTTTTGATTGTGCGTTTTCTATGGCCTTGCTGATAAAAGAATGTTCAATATGCTCGCCATCTTCAATACCAAGTTTGTCCATAACTGCATGGATTCTGTCGCCGCCAAATATTCTTAAAAGATCATCTTCCAGAGAAAGATAGAATCTTGAAGACCCTTCATCCCCCTGTCTGCCGGAACGACCGCGAAGCTGGTTGTCAATACGTCTGGATTCATGTCGGGATGTGCCCAGAATATGAAGCCCGCCAAGTGCTTTAACCCCTTCACCAAGAACAATATCTGTACCACGGCCAGCCATATTGGTGGAAATGGTAACAGCTCCTTTCTGCCCGGCGTTGGCAACGATTTCAGCCTCTGCTTTATGATGCTTTGCATTTAAAACAGTATGTTTGATACCTCTTTTTTTAAGTTTTGTGCTCATATCCTCGGAAATATCAATGGAAATCGTTCCCACAAGTACGGGCTGGCCCTTTTTATGCAAACTTATAATTTCTTTTATTGCAGCATCATATTTTTCTTTTTTTGTTTTGTATATCAGATCTGGAAAATCTATACGGATCATTTCCTGGTTAGTCGGGATTACCAGGACATCCAGACTATATATTTTTTTAAATTCAGGTGCTTCAGTTTCAGCCGTACCAGTCATGCCGGATAATTTGTTATACATCCTGAAATAATTTTGGAACGTGATGGACGCAAGGGTCTGATTTTCATTTTCTATTTTAACATTTTCCTTTGCTTCCAGAGCCTGGTGAAGCCCTTCACTATAACGGCGACCCATCATTAAGCGCCCTGTAAATTCATCAACTATGATCACCTGATTATTTTTAACAATATAATCTGTATCCCGCTTGAAAATTGTGTGCGCCTTCAGGGCCTGGTTTAAGTGATGGAGTATTTCTATGTTTGCCGGATCATATAGATTATCAACTTTGAGAAGGTCTTCACCCTTGGCAATTCCATCTTCCGTTAGAGAAACGCTCTTTGATTCTTCATCAAGTGTATAATCTATGTCTTTTTTAAAGGCCGGGATAATGGTATTTACCTGGGTGTAAAAATGGGTAGATTTTTCAGCAGCCCCTGAAATGATTAAAGGTGTTCTGGCTTCATCAATGAGAATACTGTCAACTTCATCCACGATGGCAAAATTTAATTCTCGCTGGGCAAGGGATTCTTTGTCAAATTTCATGTTGTCCCTTAGATAATCAAACCCGAACTCATTGTTTGTGCCATAGGTAATATCTGCAGCATAGGAACGTTTTCTTTCCTTGTCATCAATATCGTGGAGAATAGCACCAACGCTTAATCCCAGGAAATTATAAATTTTGGCCATCCATTCAGCATCCCGCTTGGCCAGATAATCATTTACAGTGACAATGTGGACGCCTTTTCCAGATAAGGCATTAAGGTAGGCAGGAAGGGTGGACATCAATGTTTTTCCTTCACCCGTCTTCATTTCAGAAATGCATCCCTGGTGAAGTGCAATACCTCCAATCAACTGGACATCAAAATGACGAAGTCCGAGGCTTCTGACAGAGGCTTCCCTTACAAGGGCAAAGGCTGCGGGTAAAATATCATCCAAAGCTTCTCCGTTTTTAATCCTTTCTTTGAATTCAATTGTTTTTTGAGGTATCTGCTCATCTGACAAAAGTTTCATTTGAGGTTCAAGAAGATTAATTTCATCAACAATCGGTTGGAGATCTTTTAAAATCCTGTCATTGTTAGACCCAAAGATCTTTGTAAAAATATTGAATACCATGTATAGTTTGCCTGTTATTTAATAATAATATTTTGTGCTCGCCGACAACTGCCAATTTTTGAGTTCAAACACTATTTAGCTATTTTACGTAGAATATATAATCATTAATTTCACGTAAAATATATAAGCATTAATTTAAAAAATAAAACAAAAACTTGAAAATAATTTTGTTTTAGGGAAAGAATAAAGATGCAAAGATTAATTTAGAATATAGTTTAAAGGATTTACAGGTGTTCCATTAAGCTGAATTTCATAATGCACATGGGGACCAGTACTTTGTCCAGTGTTGCCGAGAAGGGCAATGACATCACCCCGTTTGACTTTTTGACCTTCTTTTACCAGAATTTTTTTCAAATGCCCGTACCGGGTGTTCAGACCATGACCATGATCAATCACGACCATATTGCCAATATACATTTTTCTGGCAGCATAAGAGATTCTGCCATCAGCCGAGGCAATGATTTCTGTTCCACTCCTGTTTGAAATATCTATGCCTGAGTGAAAGTCTTTTTGACCGGTAAAAGGGGAGGTGCGATATCCGAATTTGGAAGTGATCCATCCTCCGTTAACAGGTCTTATGGAAGGAGTAGATGCCAGATAGTTTCTTTTTTGTTCAAGCTGCTTAATCAGGTCTTCAAAATCAAGCCCCTGCTTTTTTGCAGCAAGACTTGTCTGGTTTATCTGCTGGTGCATTTCACGCATCAAATTATTATGCTTTTTTCCCAAAGGAATATCCGGGCCAAGTTCATTTTTCGGAATTCCCCCTATACCGATTAAACCGCTGGAATCACTGGTTTGATTTATATCTGCAATAAGCCGAACTTTATCTTCAAATTTTGAAAGGTTATCAACTTGTTTTTTTAAGGCTTCTATTTTAACTGCAAAACTTTGGATTTGAGTTCTTTGATTTTTAATTTCGTTATGTTGTTTATTGATGGTTTGACTTAAAATGATAGCGTCATATGATGTTTTTTTCAGTTGAAAATAGTCGTATCCTATTAAAGAAGCGACACCAATGGCAGAAAAGCCAATGAAAAGTGCAAACCCTATTACAGACTTGTGGATAGCAAATTCCTTTATATTAGAAGTGTTACCGGAATGAAACCATATTTTAATTCTTTTTTTCATTAATATCCTTCTTAATTAGATATTTTTTATATGTCAAGTACAATATTCATTACAAAGGCCCTTGAAAAGAATTCAATCCTGTTTGCTCATCTAAACCAAACAGGATGTTCATATTTTGAACGGCCTGTCCTGCTGCACCTTTTAAGAGGTTGTCAATGGCGGAAATAATAATAATTTTTTTTGTTTTTTCATCAAAGTGAAATCCGATATCGCAGCAGTTTGTGCCTCTGACATGGGAAATTGCTGGATACATATTCTTGTCAAGGATTCTTAAAAAAGGTTCATTGCCATAATAGGCATGGAAGGTTTTTCTTATTTTATCCTCGGTTGCATTATCTGTTGCTTGAGCATAAATTGTTGATAACATTCCCCTTGTTAAGGGAAGCAGGTGTGGGACAAAGGTGATGGACACTTTTTGTTGGGAATGAATACTTAAAATTTCATTTATTTCCGGAGTATGCCTGTGATTTCCAATTTTATAGGCAGTAAAGGATTCATTGGCCTCGCAAAAATGAGTTGAAAGGGATAATGAACGTCCTGCACCGCTTACACCTGATTTTGAATCTGAAATAAGGCCATGGGGCAGGATCAATCCCTCTTTTAAAAGGGGAAGCAGGGGTAATAGAATGCTTGTCGGATAACAACCCGGGTTGCCCACAAGGTTTGATTCTTTAATCTGGTCCCTGTATATTTCGCTGAGGCCATAGACACTTTCTTTTAAAAGGTGTTTTGATGTATGTTCCTGGTAGGCAGATTCATATGCTGCGGCATTAGTAAACCTGTAGTCAGCAGACAGATCAATAACTTTTATCTTATGGTCCAGTAGTGCTGGTACATGCTGCATTGATATTTTGTGTGGCAGTGCTAAAAACATAAGGTCGATTTTTCCGGAAAGCGATTGAATATCCAAGTCTTCGCAAATCAGATTTTCAAATCTTCTCCCAAGCCCTCGCCCAAATCCTCTCATTGACGGGAAAATATCTGCCAATGAGCTGCCTTTATAACTGTTTGAAGTAATTGCACACAATTTGGTTTCTGGATGATTGGAGATTAGTTTGACAAGTTCAACGCCCGTATATCCTGATGCTCCTGCAATGCCTACTTTAATCATATGCTTCCTTATTATTTAGTGGTCGACGGAAAACCGCCAATTTTTCCGATTACTGCGTTAGGTTCAAATATTAACATACGCTACTAAAGTATGGTCCTCTCCTTGCAGTTCTGCATTAATAATACCAGATATCACTTCCCAGTCACCTTTTGCAAGTCCTGCACCGATTTTTGGATAACCGATCCGCTGATTTGAAAAATCTTTTTTTATCCTGGCAAAAAGATTTTTCATGGCCCCATAATCAACCAAAGATCCATGGCCTGAAAACTCATATTGGGTGTATCCGTTAACAATAGTGAAGATCTTGTCATTTCTTTTAATCTCTGCCATTGAATATGTACCCAGTTTGTTTTTATCTCCAATTGGGGTTTTTAAATCAGCTTGATATGCCTCGGGAAATTTATCTCTGATTAATTTTGCGATACCGGCTCCCATGGTGCAAAAGCAGTTGCAACCATGGATAATGACATCAAACCGTCCGGCCAGAGCAAATTCAATCAAGTCGCCTTTTAAAACATTCATCATTAAAAAATAATACTAATAAAGAATCTGGCTTAGAAACATTTTGGTTCTGTCATTTTGAGGGTTATTGAAAAACTCATCAGGTGCGTTTTCTTCAATAATTTCTCCTTCATCCATAAAAAGAACCCTGTGGGCAACACTTTTTGCAAAACCCATTTCATGGGTTACAACAACCATGGTCATTCCATCCTGTGCCAGGCTTATCATAACATCAAGCACCTCTTTTACCATTTCAGGATCAAGGGCTGAAGTCGCTTCATCAAAAAGCATTATATTAGGTTTCATGCAAAGGCTTCGGGCAATTGCCACTCTCTGCTGCTGGCCTCCGGATAATT
>JAHJDU010000123.1 GCA_018812385.1 Pseudomonadota bacterium | reverse complement strand
GTTTACCGAGAATTATATCAGGCAGCTTCATAAGATGCTGCTTCAGTACAGCTCAAAAGATTCCCGTCACCGGGGAGAATATAAAAAGATGCCCAACCATGTGGAGGCCTTTGACCATGAAGGGAAAAGCCTTGGTGTTATCTTTGAGACATCTTCACCCTTTAATACCCCAAAAGATATGGAAGAATTGTTGGAATGGACCAACAGGCAATTAAAAGAAAAAGAACTCCATCCGCTGTTAAGTATATCCATATTTACAGTTCATTTTTTGGCAATCCATCCATTCCAGGACGGCAACGGCAGGCTGTCAAGGATATTAACAACCCTTCTGCTTCTAAAAGAAGGCTATCTGTATGTTCCTTACAGCTCCCTGGAGAGTGTTATTGAGAAGAACAAGGATAACTATTATCTGGCATTGAGAAGATCTCAGACCACGTTTAAATCTGAAGATCCGGAATATGATTCCTGGATATTATTTTTTTTAAACGCCCTTGATGCACAAAAAGAGATACTGTGTCAGAAAATCGAAAGAGAGAAAATTTTTATAAAGCTGTCAAAGCTGTCATGGCAGATCATTGACCTGGTGAAAAATCATGGAGAACTATCCATATCTGAAATTGAATCCATTACAAAAGCAAATCGAAACACACTAAAGAAAAAACTCCAGGAACTTGTTAAAGACAGGTATCTGGCTAAACAGGGCCAACGCAAGAGCACCCGGTATATCATTCGATAATAATTATAGGGACAGTCAAGAGAAATCTTGTCTTGTCATTCAAGGATAATATCATCATAATGATAGAAATTGCATGACAAGGAGCTTGAGGGATATTTGAAATTTATGAATTCTGACATACAGACAATAATAGAAAACGGCGAGAATTCTTTTGTTGAATTTAAAGAGGCTTCTGTGGCTCCAAATAAGCTTGCAGAAGAGCTTGTTGCATTTTTAAATATTAAGGGCGGTAGTATTTTTATTGGTATTTCTGATAAAGGTGAAATAACCGGTATTGATATGGACCGCAAATCCAATCTTGAAGAATCTGTAATGAATGTGTGTCGTAATAATATTATTCCTCCGATCATCCCACAATATGAAACAATTAAAATAAAAACAAAATGGATTGCGAAAATAAGTGTTTCAGAAGGAATAGAAAAACCTTACAGCACAATACAGGGAAAGCATTTCGTCCGTACGGGGACGACAAAAAGAATTGCTTCAAGGGAAGAACTTTTAAGGCTGCATCAAAATTCCATGGTGCTTCACATAGATGATCATCCAATTCAGAAAGCAGGGATCGAATGTGTTGATATGGAAAAAGTCAGCTCTTTTTTTCTGAAAGTCTATGATATTGATTTTAAAGATATTGATAGATCAGAAAAAGATAGAATTTTGATCAATGCATCTATCATGTCACCAGTAAATTCAGATTTGTTTTTGACTATAGCCGGCATCCTTTTTTTTGGAAAAAAGAAAGGCATCCTTTTTTCATCAATTGAGCAATATTTTTCTCATGCAGGAATTCAATTTGTGGCTTATGAAAATGAAGATATGGAATCAATTCTTGATCGGTTTGATAGTTTTGAACCCTATCCCGAAGCAATTGATTCAATTGTTCATAAAATTCGTTTGAATTGGAAGACCCCGTCCAAAATCAAGGGGATGAAACGTCAGGAAACGAGCTTTCCTGAAAAAATGTTTCGTGAGCTTGTTGTCAATGCGGTTACTCACAGGGATTATAGTATCCATTCAAAAATTCAGATCCGCATGTTTCCGGGAAGAATTTTGGTTGTAACGCCTGGGCGACTTGTTAATTCAGTGACCATTGAGAAGATGAAAACAGGCATCTCCATACCCAGGAATCCTTTAATCATAAAGTATATGCAAAATTTCAAATATTCAGATCAGCTTGGACGGGGTATCCCCATGGTCGTAAGAAAGGTGAAAGAAATGCCGGGATTTGAAATTGAATTTATGGAAAAAGAGGATCAGTTTCTGGTCATACTTTATTTGCCGCACTAAGACTTGTCTTTATTAATTCTGCACAAAGTTTTTTTATCGTTCTTTGTGCGAGAATAAAATATAAAATCATTTTACCTTATACTGCATGGGCTTGAAAGATTTTTAATAAAGTGAAAATCAAGAAGCTGAGTTGATAATATACCAACCAGTGCCATATTTTCCCGTTCACTTAAAAGTTTACCCTTTTGCTACCGGCATTTTTTTACAAGACGATTTGTTTTTTGGGGATCAAAATAGCCATATTCCTGGATGGTTTTTTCAGACAATAATTCGTGTACATATTCATGGCGGGTGTTCCCAAGAAAAGCCTGGCTGATGGGTGCACGATATGGCTGTTTTGTCCTGGTTATCAACTCGGGCGGGATCAAACCTTTGGCAGCTTTTTTAAGAATATATTTTTCAGTCATGCAGTTCATCCGCATATGGGGTGGCAGTTTTGCTGCAAATTCAATAACACGATGATCCAGGAACGGGTATCTCCCTTCAATGGAATTGGCCATGGCCATCCGGTCCCCCTGGGAAGACAATAGATTAATTATAATTTTATTGACATATACATGTACGTTTAATAAAGTATCTGTGTACATATTATGAAATAAAAGGAAAATGATTTTGACGAGCTATCTATTAGATACACACGCGTTGATTTTCTGGTTTAGCAAAGAAAACGTTTCTCAAGAATATATTGATTTTCTGGATGAGCAAAATGAACTGGAAAATCTATATGTTTCATCAATTTCATTTTGGGAGACAGCTCTTTTAGTTAAGAAAAAGAGGATTGAACTTAAGGATGTTAATGCCTGGCGTATAAGCTTGATTGAGAACTCCAATATAAAACTTATACGCCCCTCTGCACGAGAAATGATTGAATCTACAAATTTGCCAGATTATCATAAAGATCCTTTTGATCGGCTTCT
>JAHJDU010000122.1 GCA_018812385.1 Pseudomonadota bacterium | reverse complement strand
GTCCAGATATGGGCCGGCACAAAAAAACCTTTATCATTGACATCCAGCATTATCTTAAGCAGGTCTGCCGCATCCAGACCAAGTATGGGGCGGCCATCAGATTTAATATTACCAATGACATCCAGTTTTGCATTAAACTTTTTAACACTGGCAATATCAGGCAAATAGATCAGGTTATGATTTTTTCTCACCCTCCCGTCTTTTTTGTAAATATTGCTGATTTCGCTTTGCAGGATAAACCGGACAGGATTTCTGCAATTCTCCGGAATGGTTTTATCAATATCCCTGGCAATCTCTTTTTTCAGGGAAAACAATCCCGACTCTGTTTCTTCAAGCTTGGACTCAATTTCACTGATCCAGGCAGGATAGGTAAAATCCCCTGTCCCAACAATCGTTATCCCTTTAATTTGCGCTGTATAATAAAGATTTTCAAAATCAAGATTCCTGGCTGTAGCCCGTGAATACTTGGAATGAATATGAAGGTCAGCAATAAATTCCATTGTGTTTCTTCCAGTTTAACTTATATATTTTCTTACCTATTGCTTCCTCTCAGAGCCCTACCATCCTAACTGGCAAAAATCTAATCATAACTGTAAACTTTGTAAACTGTTGATGTCCCCAGCAGGGCATCTACCCTGCCTTCCAGTTCAGCCCGTTCATTGTTGCGAAGCCACCAGTTCCATGCTTCAAGGGTTTTCCATGTGCTGATCACAAGATACTCATTGCGATCATCCACATTTCTAAGGGTCTCCCCGGAAATATAGCCTGGCTGGCGATCCGCCATGGCCCGGAGTTCAATGAGCATTTCAGACAGCGTCGGCAGCAGGGCTACGTCCATACCACCGATCAGCTTGGGAACTTTTCTGGTCATCAGTACACGGATGGTCATCTCTTCCTCCTCGTATGATCCAAACTATTTACTATTACATCGCAAGACTCTTTAATGTCAACAACACGCCTGCAGCAACGGCAGAACCGATAACACCGGCCACATTGGGGCCCATGGCATGCATGAGAAGAATGTTCTGGGGGTCTGCCTCCATGCCGACTTTCTGACTCACCCGGGCAGCCATGGGAACAGCAGAGACGCCTGCCGAGCCAATCAAGGGGTTGATTTTTGTTTCAGAAAAGAGATTCATCAGTTTTGCCATGAGAATACCCGACGCTGTTCCAATGGAAAAAGCGATGACACCCAGAAAGAGAATGCCCAGTGTTGAGAGGTTCAAAAACTGATGGGCGGAAAGCTGGGCGCCAACACCCAGACCCAGAAGGATGGTGACAATATTGATCAAGGCATTTTGTGCGGTTCTAGACAACCGGTCCACCACTTTGCATTCCCGCATCAGGTTTCCAAACATGAAAAAGCCGATGAGAGGTGCTGCCGATGGCAGAAGCAAAACACAGAGCCCTAAGACAGAGAGGGGAAATATTATTTTTTCGACTTTTCCCACATGTCTCATCTGTTTCATGCGGATCTTGCGTTCATCCACGGTGGTCAGCGCGCGCATGATGGGCGGCTGGATGAGTGGCACCAGCGCCATGTAAGAATAAGCTGCCACGGCAATGGGACCCAGAAGATGCGGCGACAGCTGGCTTGCCAGAAAGATGGCTGTAGGGCCGTCCGCTCCTCCGATAATGCCGATGGAGGCGGCATCAAACAGATCAAAATTTATGCCAGGGACAATTTCAGACAGTATCAGTGCCCCGATAAGGGTTGTAAAAATTCCAACCTGGGCCGCTGCACCAAGGAGCAGGGTTTTAGGATTAGCGATCAGCGGACCAAAATCGGTCATGGCTCCGACACCCATGAAAATCAGGAGGGGGAAAACGCCTGTTTTGATTCCAATGGTATAAATATAATACAGCACACCTCCTGGATCAGACATGGCAACCAGGGGTGTATTGGCCAGAATGGCACCAAACCCCATGGGAACCAGGAGAAGCGGTTCAAAATTCTTGCTGATGGCAAGGTATAACAGCAAAACTCCCACACCGATCATAAAAAACTGTCCGATTCCTTTAAAATTATTTCCTGTGCCAGGGGAAAAAAAGCTGAACAGGCCGGTTGATTCTCCGAAATTGATGATCATGTCGGCAATGGACGGAAGCAGGGTGTGCCCTTGGCTGGCAGGCTGGGGCAAGGTGCCTGCATGGGCAGCGGACATCATTGAAAACAGCAGCACAATAAAACAGCCGATGATAATGAACGGTTTTCTCATAAACATGATAAAATCCTTTGGATCTTGCTGCTATTCATTAAGGGTCAGGAGAACCTGGCCTGACTGCACGATTTGTCCCTTAGCCACTTCGATTGATTTTATGATACCATTATAGGGAGAAATAACAGGCGTTTCCATTTTCATGGCTTCCAGAACTATCAGGGTTTCTCCTTCACTTATCTGATCCCCGACAGCAAACAGGATTTCATATACATTTCCCGGCAGCTGGGCTTTGATTTCCAGGGCGGGTTTCTCAGCCGGGCTTGACACTTGTTCGGCTGAAGGCGAACTGATACCTGCAACCTCTCCGGTTTCATTTTCTACAATTACGTCATAACTTTTTCCGTCAACAGTCACTTTATATTTAAACATGGTCGTATCTCCTGCATTGGGGAGAGGATCAGACAATAGTTTCCTCTCCTGGGATGAATCATTTTTTGGGGTTAACTTACGGACGTTGATGGGCCTGTCCCCTTTGAGAAAATCAAGGCCCTTATTTCCGCCTGCTGTTGCCAGGGCACCGATGATAAAGAGATTTTCCTCGGTCACAGGAAGTCCTTCAGCCTCAAGGATCTTTTTGGCTTTAGGTATGCCCGGTTCAAGAACATCCAGGGGATCCCCATCAAAGACAGGCATTCCCATCTGCTTTTCAGCAATCCGGACAATATCAGGATCAGGCGGCACTGGTGTCCTGCCAAAATACCCCAGCACCATTTTACCATAACCATCTGTTATCTTTTTCCAGGGCCCCTGGGTCACATTGGCATAGGCCTGCTGGAAATAAAACTGGGAAACCGGGGTAACAGATGTACCAAAGCCTCCCCTGGCAATGCATTCAGACATGGCCTTGATTACTTTGGGGTAAAGATAGAGGGTGCCGGTATCGCGCATCATCATGGTATTGGCAGTCAAGGCACCCCCTGGCATGGGGGAAAGAATTACTTCGGATGAAATTTTTTGTGCCTCGGGCGGAAAAAAGTAGTCCTTAAGACATTCCTCCTGGACATGGTTGGCTTCCAGAACCTTATTGACATCAATATCCAGATAGTAATCGGTCCCTTTCAGCGCATGCCACATGGAGATCATATCCGGCTGGCATGTACCGCCGGACAGAGGAGATCGGGCCAGGCAGACGCCGTCACAACCGGCTTCCACTGCAGCCTTATACTGGACAACACCGATACCTGCAGTTTCATGGGTGTGCATCCAGATTGTCTCTTGGTCTCCAAGAAGTTTTCTGGCCGCCTTGACAGTGTCATAAACCTTTTTGGGATTGGAGGTTCCTGAGGCATCTTTGAAACAAATGGAATCATAGGGGACTCCCGAATCGAGGATATCCTTCAAGGTTTTAAGATAGAATTCCGGATCATGGGCGCCGCTGCAGCCTGGAGGCAGCTCCATCATGGTGATGGCGACCTGATGATGGAGCCCTGCGTTCTTTATGCAGTGTCCCGAATAGACCAGGTTGCGAACATCGTTCAAGGCATCGAAATTACGGATGTGGGTCATGCCGTGTTTCTTGAACATCCTTGCGTGAAGATCAATCATATCCCTGGGCTGGGCTGACAGGGCTACAACATTGATGCCCCTGGCAAGGGTCTGAAGATGGGCATCAGGGCCGGCAGCCTTTCTAAAACGGTCCATCATGGAAAAGGCAGATTCACCGCAGTACATGAAAAGACTCTGGAAACGAGCGCCGCCCCCGGCTTCCAAATGATGAATCCCGGCTTCCACAGCAGCTTCTACAGCAGGAAGAAAATCATCTGTCAGTGCACGTGCACCAAAAACCGATTGGAATCCGTCCCGCAACGATGTGTCCATAAAACTTATTTTTTTCATTGATATCATTCCTGGTATTGACTGTGGATATTGTATCCGCTCTTATCAATTTATGGATAGAGTGAACAGTCTAAAGCAATCAGTAAAGCCCTATGCGCGCTCTATGGGCGGCAATTGCAGCACTGATAATGGCAGTAAGTCTCCGGTTATCGTCTGGGGGCTTTCCCGCCCAGGCACTGGAAGGCCTGTGGGAGGTGACCGGTGACGCTTCTTTTTCCGAATATGGTTTAAGCAGCTTTGCTGAAAGATGGATGATTATAAGCAACAGGGCAAGAAAAGAAAAAACCACCATCATACCCAGCATTGTTAATTTTAATCCTTGAACAATCATAGAACCCTCTTCTCTGGAAAAATAACCTGTCATAATTCAATATACTCTCGGCCAATTAGATATCTGAAATGTATCCTAAAGTAAAGTGGATAAAGTGATTATTTTATCGCAATATTTTTTTTAAGTGAGCGATTCCGGTATCTCTCTGGAGCTTTCAAATCAGAACGTCCGGATTTTTCAGCAGGATTTTTATGATGCATGGTCTGGACCACAGCCTGACAAAATCGAATTTAGTGAAATTATTTGACAAGCCGTCTATGAACAGATAAAAAGATATTAATAAAATAAAGATATTGTTAAAAAATATCCGGGAGAAGGTGGTCCGCATGGAAATATATGCTAAAGATATAATGGCAACCGACTTTGACACGATAGAGTCTGATGCACCTGTTGTGAAAGCCATTCAAATGATTTTAAATGGCAAAATTAGAAAAACCGGTGACAAAACCATCAGTCTATTGGTTCTTGATAACGTTAAAATGTTTGTGGGAATTATAACCATGACTGATATTCTTTATCATCTTCGGCCTGATTATTTAAATTATGGTATAAATGGCGAGGAGGTAGCCTGGACCGAGCAGTTTGATCTGGCATTAAAGCGCATTAAAGAAAGAAAAGTATGCGAGATTATGAGTACCAATATAGTTGGTGCTTCTGCTGATGAACACTTGATGGTGATTTTGGACCGGATGGTTAAAAACAAATACCGAAGGTTACCGATTCTGAGTAATGGAAGACCCATCGGGGTAGTCTATCTCGCAGATATTTATTATAATTTTTTTTCTTAAACTTAACCAAAAGCGCACAAAACCAGTCTCTTGACAAAAAGCAAGTTTCTATCTACTCTGATTTTTTATCGGTGTACACCACAAGACTTGCATGACCAGGGGAAAACATGTCTTTTATAAACCATGAGCTGCAACTTGCCAACGACTTTGTCCAGACCACTGGCTGCAATATTTTTCTGACAGGTAAAGCTGGCACAGGCAAAACAACCTTTCTCCATAATCTGCAAAAAAACATGGCAAAGCGGATGATTATCACAGCGCCAACGGGTGTTGCAGCCATCAATGCCGGGGGAGTCACCCTTCACTCTTTTTTTCAACTGCCTTTTGGCCCATTTGTGCCGGGAAGCGAGACCTATGAAAGCAATAAGCAGCGCCAGTTCAGGTTCAGTAAAGAAAAAAAGCAGATTATACAAAGCCTTGATTTGCTGGTGATTGATGAAATAAGTATGGTAAGAGCCGATTTGCTCGATGCTGTGGATGCAGCTTTGCGCCGCCATCGCCGTAATAATCAGCCCTTTGGCGGAGTACAGCTGCTCATGATCGGAGACCTGCATCAGCTCTCTCCCGTGGCAAAGCGCGATGAATGGCAACTTATACAGCAGTATTATGAATCCGTTTATTTTTTCAGCAGTAATGCTCTTGATCTTACGCAATTGGTTACCATTGAGTTGAAACATATTTATCGCCAGTCAGATGTAAGTTTCATCAAGCTGCTTAACCGGGTGCGTGATAACCTGCTTGATGAACCCACACTAAAGAATCTTAACCAGCGTTATATTCCCGATTTTACGCCAGGCAAAGACCAGGGCTATATTACCCTGACCACCCACAATCGCAACGCAGATTCCATGAATCAGTCCAAGCTTGCTGCTTTAAACAAAAAAGAACATTATTTTAAAGCTCAAATTTCCGGAGATTTCCCAGAACATATCTACCCCACCCAGGCAACTCTTCGGCTTAAAGAGGGGTCACAGGTGATGTTTGTGCGCAATGACCAATCTTCTGAAAAACTCTATTTCAATGGTAAAATCGGCAGGGTAATCAAAATTTCAGATAAGTATATCTATGTTATCTGCCCTGGAGATCCCAAGGAAATCGTGGTGGAACCGGTAATTTGGGAAAATATCAAATATACCTTGAACAATGAAAATAAGGAAATTGAAGAAGACATCATCGGTAAATTTGAGCAATACCCTTTAAAACTTGCCTGGGCCATCACCATCCACAAGAGCCAGGGATTGACCTTTGATAAGGCAATTATCGATGCCAAAGCAGCCTTTGCCCATGGTCAGGTTTATGTGGCCCTGAGCCGCTGTAAAACCTTAGATGGTATCGTACTTAGCTCTCCCCTCTCCTCTAATGGAATAGAAACAGACCAGGCAATAAATAATTTTAGCAACGCCACCAGTCAAAACCCACCGTCTGAAAACCGGCTTAATGCTGATAGAATAAAATATCAGCAGCAGCTGTTGCTTGATTGTTTTGATTTTCAACCATTGCACAATTGCCTGGGTTATCTTACCCGGCTTTTGATGGGTAACGCCAGAGTAGTTCAGGTTTCAGGCATTGCAGATATTTCTCAACTGGAAAAAATAGTCACAAAAGATATCTTTGTTGTCAGTGAAAATTTTAAGCGGCAATTAAACACAATTTTTGCAGATAATAACCTGCCCGAGTCGAATCCGGTTATTTTGGAACGAATCAGCAAAGCCTCAGGGTGGTTTCAGGAAAAATTTGCCGTGATTTTTGGAAACTCTATTCAAAAATTACATGTAGAAACAGACAATACTGAACTTCGTAAAAAGATTAACAATGCCCTGGATAATTTTAAAAAAGAAGTTGCAGTAAAGTTGGCTGGCATACAAAGCTGTGAAAAAGTATTTTCCCCCTCAGGTTATTTGCGTGCCGTTGCAAATGCCCAGATTGAATTTCTCCCTGAAAAAAGAAAAAAGAGCCAGCTTCAGGATTATGGTGAATCAGACGTTGAGCATCCAGAGTTATTCCAGGCCCTGAAAGACTGGCGATCCAAAAAGGCCAAAGAGAAAGGACTTGCCCTTTTTCAGGTTTTACACCAACGGGTATTGATTCAGATTGTGATATACCTGCCAGAGAATATGACGGATCTAAAGAAAATAAGTGGCGTGGGCAAAAAAACCATTAAAAACTATGGTGAAGAACTTGTGGAACTGGTTTTAGCCTATCGCAAAAAACACGGGATAAGCAAGGTTATATTGCCGGAACCTGAAAAACTTTCAAAAGAAAGTACCCCGGCAAAAAAAGAGACGTCACCTTCCGACACAAAACAGATAAGTTTTGATTATTTCAATAAGGGATTAACGATTGGTCAGATTGCAAAAGAAAGAGGCCTGGCAATTTCTACCATTGAAACGCATCTGAGTTTTTTTGTGGAAAAAGGCAAATTAGATATCAACAAGCTGCTTTCTCCTGAAAAACAAGAGACCATTGAAAAGGAACTGGCTATTGATCACAATAATTCTCTCACCAAAGTAAAAAATATCCTGGGAAATGACTATTCATATGGTGAGATCAGAATGATGATAGCCCTTAAAAAATATCTGGCCTCAAAATAGCTTATTAAAACTCCCTGGGCTCTGTAAGCAGTTGAATCCCTCTCAGTATTTCCTTGATTCTTTCGTTGGTTACTTTCCCTATTTTTTCACAAAGATCGTTTTTATCTACGGTATAAATCTGAGTAATATTCACAACACTCTTTTTGGGAAGACCTGCTTCATCTTTTTTTAAAACGACATTGCCCGGAGATAAGCCTCGTTTTAAATTGGAAGCAAGTGAACACATCACAACAGTATTGATTTTGCTCAAATTAAAGAGATTGTTTTGGACAACAATATGTGGATGCCTATATCCTGGTTCTGAGCCGCCTGGTTCACCAAGGGCTACCCAATATATTTCACCTTGTTCAATTACCATGACTCGCTCTCAAGATTTTTAGCTTGTTTCTGACGCATCTTGCTATGGACTTTAAGTTCATCAGAATCAGAAAGGTCACTAAATGCCTTGTTAATTTGAAAAAGTAAATTTTGGCTCTCATGTTTTTTAATATAATCTTGAACTGCCATCACAAATAATTTACTCCTTGAGACATTCAGTTCACGGGCTAACCTATTTACTTCTTTAAATAATTCTTCTTGTATTGATATAGCTGTTTTTACGCTGGTTGCCATGACAAGCCTCCCTGGTACGTATGATGTTATGCTATCAATATGGACTTTTGTTATACCAATGTCAATACTATATTTTGTCAATGCTGATAGCTTTAGGGACTCGGAAAAATAAAAACCGCCAAAATGGGACGCAGATTAGCGCAGGTTTTCAGGATTACTAATCTGCGGTTATCTGCGCCAATCTGCGTCCCATAAAAACATGGGCAAACTTTAAGGCCTTCCGAAATTGGAGATATATTTATTTCCGAGTGCCTTACTCTGGAAACAAAGTCCAATTCCATGTCCAATTCCATTGACAATTCTATAATTAATAGCATATTTTTGTTCATACATATTCAGGTTTAAAAATATTTGAATTACAAAACCAATAAAGGGAGATTTGTTAATGAAAGTTGTCAATTATAAAGATGTGTTACCCGTTGTCATGGACAATGAGATGGTTAAAAACGTGGCCGGCAGATTAATGATCGGAAAAGAAGACGGGGCCAAAAACTTTTGCATGAGATTGTTTGAAATGGGCAGGGACGGCCATACACCAAAACATACCCACGACTGGGAACATGAAGTCTTTATCCACGCAGGCAGTGGAGAAGTATTAATCGAGGATAAATGGCATCCGGTTTCAGCAGGTTCGGCCATATTTGTTCCTGCAAATATTGAGCACCAGTTCAGGAACACATCTGAAAAAATATTTACTTTTATATGCCTGATTCCGTCGGGAGCACCTGAATTATAATGGATACAAGATCCTGTGTAGGGGGAAATGGTCAATTCATCGTTGGTGTTCACAAGCCTGCCTTTAAGGTAAAAAACTTAAGAGACCATGACTATTTTGAATCTCTTGGGCAGCTTGAAGACGGCACTATGATTGACAACACCGTCAATTTTCCCGGGAGCGATCTTTATGAACCCCATGCAGACATCATCTATGAAATTGCCAACCCGTTTGCCTTTAGGGGCACCACTTATATTAACTCTGCATGGGCTGACATAAAAGCTGCCCATCCTGAAACAATACGTATTTCAGCACCTGAGCCCTGCTCTCTGCTTCAAAATTTTGAACGATTCCGCGGGGATAAAAGCACGGGGATAGAAGATAAAACAGCCCTTCTGGGCATCCTGCCGCACCCTTTGCTCATTGCACTTGCCCAGGCATCTTCCGATCCCGAAGAGCTAATGCTTCTATCAAAAAAATCATGCAACATTCTTTTTGATCCCAAAGACCAGACCCCTGTTGGAATCGGATATAAAAAAACCAGCTACAATGAGGTTATCCCGGATATCTATGATCATGAACTTTTTGAAGTGCTTGTGAACAACAGACATCTTCCGGATGACTATAAAAATGCCCTGGTGTTGAAACCCGGAGTACAGGGAAGCAATGAAATTACCGGGGAATATATGTCTGAAGATGGAAACACCCACGTATTTGAATATTTGAGACGTAATTCCTATATTCCCTGGGGGCATTTTGCATCCAATATGGCAAATGATGCCATCCGGTACAGAGCCCTGGATCTTTGTATAGAAGACATGAAAGGCATCCGTCATTTATACTACCAGCGTGCATTTGTAAGACTTGCACAAGGCCTTGGCATTTCTTTTTCTGACAAAAGAAAATGTCTCACCCAAAACGAGCTCGAAGATCTCCGGGATAAAATACAAAAAAAAATTGCTCTATTTCCCTGCCCGGCCCTGGAATTTGACAATACTCTGTGGGGGTGGAACTTTGGATTTGGATATGCCCAGTCCGGCCACAGGCTTCACGCCTCCCACCAGATGATCCACCAGCAGAACGCCATGGTCCCGAAAATGGTTCAAACCTGTTCAGGACAAAAAATATCTTCTTTTGCCTGCGGTGATCTGATAAGTGATTTTATTGAACAATACACCAAAGCCACGGGTAAACCCTTTTTTGAAACCTATTTAAGTGCCATAAAAAACAATACCAGAACAGATAATAAAACAATTGGCGAATCATCTCTGATCCTGATGGAAGATGACCATACCATCTTATTTGCACCAAAGGCCCAGGTTTCCGAGTGGGAGTTGCAGCTCATGCCTAAAACCGCCTGCGGCAATATTCTTGAAGCTGATACAAATATGAGAAACTCCCTGGACAAGGCCATTCTCACCGCTGTAAAAGTCCTTGAATCCCTGGGCGTACAAATGGTGACCACCATTGAATTTTCAAAACGATTTGATTCTAAAAATTGTGACCAGCGCCTTTTGTATTCATTTCTCCCTAAACTTCCCCATGCACCGGCCACCTTTTCCGAAGCACAATTACGATGGATCAGCGGATGCTACCCTGAGGATTTTGCCCATACCTGCCGCAGGGCAATCAAAAATTTTAAATAAAGGATACAAAATGCTGCTGCATGATTTTATTTATGAATGGGATGGCAAAACCACTAAAGGCGAAAAGCCCGTTTCATGGTGGCCGGGATCATACCGGGTAAAAATTATAAAGCTGGCAACAGACAAGAACAATATAAGCTACCTTGTTCACACCGCTGTCATCCTGAAAAATGCCAGAACTAACCCCACTATGAATACATCTTTAAAAAACTATATCCATAATTTTGCCCGGAAAATATCAAAGGAATATGATCTTAAAATTGATAAAACCCTGTGGATTGAACTGGATGACAAAATCCGGGTAGCCCAATTGAAACCGGAACAAAAACTGGCCCCTGAATTACTTTATTCCATATCCTGGAGACCCATCCGGCCCAACGAGCTTGCAATGATCAAATCCTATATTACAGACATGTAAAAAGGCCGGTTAAAAAAAATCTAACCAGCCTTTTTATTTTACCTTACTCAAAAATCATAAAAAAACTAAACAATTCCCTGATCCATCATTGAATCTGCCACTTTAATAAATCCAGCAATATTGGCACCATTGACATAGTTGCCAGGAGTTCCATATTCTTCTGAAGCAGCAAGACATGCCCCATGAATGTTTTTCATGATGCTCTTGAGTTTGGCTTCCACTTTTTTGCGGGGCCATTTAATTTTCATTGCATTCTGGGACATTTCAAGCCCGGATACTGCTACACCGCCTGCATTAGCTGCCTTGCCAGGGGCATAGAGAATTTTATTATCAAGAAAGATATCAACACCTTCCGGCGTGGTCGGCATGTTCGCCCCCTCACTGACCAGACAAACACCATTATTGATCAGGTTCTGGGCATCTTTGGCATTGATTTCATTCTGGGTGGCACTTGGGAAAGCGCAGTCTGCTTTATTGTCCCAGAGCGGATTGTGATCAGATCCAGCATCACGGGCCGTATACACGGATTCCGGATATTTTTCAGAGTACTCTTTGATTCTGCCTCGTTTTGCATTTTTCAGATACATGACATACTTAAGTTTTTCTTCATCAATCCCTTTTTCATCATAAATATATCCTGAAGTATCAGAAAGTGTGACAACCTTTGCTCCCAGCTGGTTTAATTTTTCAACAGTATACTGGGCTACATTCCCTGAACCTGAAACCAGACAGACTTTGTCCATAATGCTTTCTTTCCTGGTGGTCAACATTTCCACGGCAAAAAAGACAGCGCCATATCCTGTTGCTTCCGGCCTTATCAGACTTCCGCCCCAGTTTTGACCTTTTCCGGTCATCGTGCTTGTGAATTCATTTCTCAACTTTTTACACATACCGAAAAGGTATCCAATCTCTCTTCCACCTACACCGATATCCCCTGCAGGAACGTCTGTATCCGGACCTAAATGACGAAAAAGTTCAGACATGAAACTCTGGCAGAATCTCATGACTTCATTATCTGATCTGCCCATGGGATCAAAGTCTGATCCACCTTTTCCAGAGCCAATGGGGAGAGTTGTCAATGCATTTTTAAATGTCTGTTCAAAGGCAAGAAATTTCATTATGGAAAGGTTGACTGAAGGATGAAACCGAAGCCCCCCCTTGTATGGTCCAATGGCAGAGTTCATCTCAACTCTGAATCCCCTGTTGACTTTAACCATACCCTGATCATCCACCCAGGGAACCCTGAACTGGATTACGCGTTCCGGCTCTACAATTCTTTCCATAATACTGGCATGTCTATATTCCGGATTCTTATCCAGAACAGGTTTTACTGATTCAATAACTTCTGATACTGCCTGGTGGAACTCTTTTTCAAAGGGATCTCTTGCAATGATGACATCCAATATTGTACCCATTCACTTTCTCCTCTCCTGCTTTCTGTTAAATAAATTTTTTATTATTTCAGCCTTGCTAAATATACTCTGCAATATCTATCGTCAATCATAATTTGCTTTTTTTAAAAAACATGCTTTCCAAGTATCCTGCTTACTTTTCTGTTTTTATTCATCATTTTTTCTCCAAACCCTTTATTGACTTCAAGCCTAAACAAAGATAACGTATGCTCCTTTATAACAGAGATTTATAGAGCAGATAAAAATGGAAAATGATCAATCTATCCACCATATAGTACTGGCAGTTCCGGAAACCATAGTGGAAATAAAAAAATGCCCCTCCATGGGATTTATTTTTCTCAAAGCATTTTTGATTTCCCTTTTTCGCTCTAATACGATTAAAGATGACGTTATTGTCAAGAAAACCCGGATTATTTTAAAAAATTACCTGCCGGATAAAGAGCTGATTAAAAATTACAGGACCGTTTGTGGCTTTTCCAAAGACAGACCTAAGATCATCCCCATATCCTATTTACAGACTATTTTCATAGGCCTTCTGGGTAAATTTATCACCTCGTCCTTTTTTCCCATAAACCCCCTGGGACTGATCCATATCTTTCAATCATTTGAACAGAAAAGACCTGTGACCACAGATGAGATTCTTGACCTTGCCTGCACCCTTGACAGCATAAAAAAAACCGGAAAGGGAATTGAAACCGGCTTTACCCTGGAAGTCAGGTCCCAAGACAAACTTGTCTGGCAGGGCATCTCTGTCTTTTTTACCCGAAGCCCTGTAAAAAAGAAAAAAACAGCAGAGAAAAAAGACGAAATATTTTTAGAAAAAAAAGAAACCATACTTGTACCGGCCGGTACTGGCCGAAGATATGCAAGCGTATCCGGTGATTATAACCCTCACCACCTTTACACTGTTTTAGCAAAGCTTTTTGGATTCAAAAGGGCCATTGCCCATGGCATGTGGAGTCTTGCAAGGGTTGTTGCAAGACTTGACAAAAAATTTGGCATTCATGATTCAGCTTTTGTTGAAGCATCTTTTAAACTGCCGATTTTCATGCCTGCAAAAACGACCCTGGGGTATGAATGCCAAAATGATACAGAAAACCAACAGACCATTGTCAACTTTGAACTTCGTGATAAACAAAAAAGACTTCCCCACCTAAAGGGAAGGCTTCTTAAGACTATATAAGGTAGAAACTATGCTGGGTTCTGTATTTGCACTGACTTCGGCCTTTTTATGGGCCAGCGCTGTGATCCTGTTCAAAAAAAGTGGTGAAGTGTTTTCTCCTGTTTCTCTGAATATCTATAAAAGCGTTGTGGCGCTGATCCTGGTTTCTCTTACCATGGTGATCCTTAATATCCCTATTCTCCCGGACAAACCCATCAATGACTGGCTGCTTTTGGCGGCATCAGGCTTTATCGGGATTACTCTGGCAGATCTTTTCTTTTTCATGGCTTTAAACCGTCTGGGTGCAGGCCTTGTTGCCATTGTGGAATGCCTCTATCTTCCCAGCGTGATCTTTTTTTCGTTTATCCTGCTGAACGAAAATTTAAGTGTCAATGCCATTATCGGTGGCCTCCTGGTACTTACAGCCGTTTTGGTTGGGTCAATGAAAAGAAAAAAGTCTCAGGAAGAAACCCTGGAAAACAAAAGTGCTTTGTCAGGCATTATTATTGGCTGTCTTTCCATGATCTTTCTGGCTGCCGGCATTGTGATGATAAAAGACTTGCTGGAACGAACCGATGTCTTCTGGGCAACCCTTGTCCGGGTAGCCTCCGCAAGTGTATCCCTGTTGGTACTTATATTATTCCACCCCAGACGCAAACAATACTTCAGAGAGCTCAAATTTTCAAAGGCCTGGTTAACTGCACTTCCCGCCTCGGTTATCGGAAATTATCTGGCACTGCTGTGCTGGGTTGCGGGAATGAAATATACAAGTACCTCCCGGGCGGCTATCCTGAATCAGATGTCCTCGATTTTCATCTTTATCCTGGCTGCAATTTTTCTGAAGGAAAAAATAACCATGAACAAAACCATTGCCATTCTCCTGGCACTGACGGGCGCCGGCCTGACTATTTTTGGCGGATAATCTTTTTTAAATCAAGCCAACCTGGGTTGTATATTTTTTTTTTGTTGACAAAATAAAGCGCCAGAAGGTATAACCTTTTTCCAGGTATAAAGGTGCCTGGGTTTGTCACAATTCAAACCCAGGGTAAAAGGAAAGACGGTGCGAGTCCGTCACATGCCAGCCATTGCCGTGATCGTGGACGAAAACTGCACAAGGTCACTCTTTTAAAAAGGGGAAGACGCAGTGATTAGGATGATCCGTTAGTCGGAAAGCCTGCCTTCATGCAAAATTTTAGGATTCTCTGCTGGAACAAGATCCTGTTGAATAAGAATATTTTTATTCAGGAGGTATTATATTATGTCCCAGACATCAAACAGGGAATTTGGCGCAATTATCACCCGCCTCATCCAGAAAGAAAATCTCACAAGAAATGAAGCAAAACAAGCCTTTACGTCTGTTTTGAATAATGACATCACAGACATGCAGCAGGGAGCTTTCCTGGCAGCCCTGACAGCCAAGGGAGAAACAAAGCAAGAAGTTGCAGGCTCATGGGAAGCCATTTATGATCTTGACACCACCAAGGTGGACTTAGAAAGTAAAATCAAACCAGTTGATAACAGCGGCACGGGTATGGACACCTTTAAAACATTCAACATCAGTACGGCAGCCTCCATTATTGCCGCTGCAGGCGGTATTCCCATGGCAAGGCACGGTGCCCGGGCCATTACCTCTTTCTGCGGAACAGTGGATATAGCAGAAGCCCTAGGCGTTGATGTGGAATGTACAGCAGCACTTGTTGTCAAGAGCATTGAAACAGCAGGCCTTGGCCTTTTCAACGGCATGAGCCCCCATATTCACCCCATGGCATTAGGCCGCATCCTCTCCCAGATTTATTTTGGGTCAACCCTTAATATTGCGGCATCCTTGGCAAACCCGGCCCTTCCTTCCATCGGGGTAAGGGGCGTGTATTCAAAAAAAATGATCCTGCCAGTGGCCAATGTCATGCAGGAAATAGGTTATACAAGCGCTATTGTGCTTCATGGCTCCATTGATGAATCAGACAAGGGCATGGATGAAGCCTCGGTGTGCGGCATAACCCATTGCGCACAAATCTCTGAAAAGGGCTGGATCAATGAGTTTATAATTGATCCGAAAAAACTTGGCCTTGCTGTAAAAGACTATAATGATCTGGCGCCTGAAAAAGATATTGAAACAGAATCAAAACGATTTGCAGCTCTTTTAAACAACAGGGAAAACAGCGCCAGGAAAGATGCGGCACTGCTCAATGCAGGTTTGATTTTTCTTGTGGCAGATCGGGCGACAAGTCTTGAAGACGGAATTGAACAGGCTGCAAAACTCCTGGAAGCCGGCACAGCCTTTGAAACCCTTGAAAAATGGGTGGCAGCCCAGAACACTGATCCCAAAAAAGGATTAGCAAAGCTCCACAGCCTTGTGGCATAAGGCAGGTATTATACAATGGAATTGCTTATTATAAAATCCGGCAAACAATATATCCGGTTCAAGGATGATACCTATCTTCTCGTCAACCTTGATAAAGCAAGTGTGTATCCCTTTGATAAAATGGACGTGGTGCAGCAACATGAATCCTGCCTCAAGGAAAAAGGGTTTCATAATGTCTGCATTAAAAAGCTTATTCTTACGGAAAAGGATTTATAAAAAATGAAAATAGTATTAACAGGCCTTGGAAAACTTGAAATCAGGCCAGATATAAAAACAGACAATCAAAAATCAGACAACATTGAATCCGGATTTATAAAAACCGACGTCCTTTGCTGCGCCATCTGTAGGACTGATGCCAAGATGTGGGAACAGGGCCACAGGGATCTTGTCTTTCCAAGGGTTCTGGGCCATGAAATGGTGGTCCAGGATCAAACCCATCAAAGATATATTGTCTGGCCCGGGAAAAGCTGCGGGGCCTGTAAATTTTGCCAGAACGGCCGGGAAAACCTCTGTGAAGATATGGAAATTACGGGATTCCATACCGACGGTGGCTTTGCAAGCCAGACCATTTTGCCGAAAGAAAGTCTGATCCCCATCCCGGATGATCTAAATACCCATGTGGCCTGCTTTGCAGAGCCCATTGGCTGTGTTATCAATGCCTTTGAAAAATTGACCTTTAAAAAAAATGACCGGATACTGGTCTTAGGTTGCGGCACCATGGGCCTGATCACAGCCCTTTATGCCCAGCATCTGGGGCTTATCCCATTAATAATTGAAAAAAATGAAACAAAAATAAACCATGTTGCGCCCTTTCTTGCGGCAACCGACATACCCTGCACCAAAGAAACACATGACAGTGAATTTGATTTGGTGATCAATGCCTGTGCGGATTTCATTGCCTTTTGCCAGGGCATTGCCAAGGTCGGCAAGGGTGGTCAGATTTCCTTTTTCAGCGGGATTTCAAAAAACGAACACATTGAAACCAACCTCCTCAACCTTATCCACTACAAGGAAGCCAAAGTATCCGGCGTTTACGGCATGACAAAAGATCACATGGAAAAGGCCGTGCCCTTCATGCAAACCCAGGAAAGTCTGCTTAAACTTTTGATTGAAGAGGTTGTTGCCCCCCAAAAAGCCCCACAGCTCATGGCAGACGTTCTTTCCGGAAAACACCTGAAATATATTCTTGATTTCAGCCTTGCATCTGACATGCCGCTAACCCAGGCAAATCAAAAAAACCACACTCCGGGTATCAGTCTGAATGATCTGGCATCTGACAGCCTTTGCAGAAAAGTGATTGAGAACATCACTCCCCTGTCAGACAGCCTTTTGGCTGCTGCCACAGCAAAAATCGATAACAAGACAAAACCCCTGGGCGCCCTTGGCCGCATGGAAGACCTTGCCGTTCAGATGAGCCTGATCCAGAACAGTCTGAACCCTGAAATCAATAAAAAACACCTCTTTGTGTTTGCCGGAGACCATGGCATTACCGAGGAAGGGGTATCAGCCTATCCTTCCGAGGTCACAGCCCAGATGGTGGATAATTTTTTAAACGGCGGTGCTGCCATCAATGTCCTTTGCCACCACCACGACATCGAGATGAAAGTCGTGGATATGGGCGTAAGCCGGGAATTCAACTCTCATCCCGGGTTGATCATAAAAAAAGTGGCCAAAGGAACGAAAAACTTTGCCATTGAGGATGCCATGACAAGACAGCAGATGATCATGGCCCTTGAAAACGGGATAACCACCTTTCTTTCTGCTTATGACAAAAAGCCCATCGACATTGTGGGGCTGGGAGAAATGGGCATCGGCAATACCAGTTCTGCCTCTGCCATTATTTCTGTCATCACTGGAATACCTCCTGCCCAGGCCACAGGACGGGGAACCGGAGTGGACGACAAAGGACTTGCCCACAAAACCGAGGTCATTGAAAAGGCCCTTGCCTTTCATACCATTGATCCTTCCAATGGGTTTGAGATCCTTCAGAAGATCGGCGGGTTTGAGATTGCAGGTATTGCCGGGGCTGTTCTGGCAGCTGCCTCTAAAAAAACCGCCATTGTTCTTGATGGGGTTATCTCAACGGCTGCAGGACTTGTGGCCTTTATCATCAATCCAGAAGTTAGGGGATATCTCATAGCCGGTCATAAATCAGTGGAACAGGCCCAGAAGGCAGCCCTTACCCACATGAACCTTGTACCCCTGATCGATTTTGGCATGCGCCTGGGAGAGGGAACAGGCGCCGCTCTTGCCATTGACATGGCAGATGCCGCCTGCAAAATCATGTGTCAGATGGCATCCTTTGACGAGGCCAAGGTTGCAAGATCATCCATCCTTCCTGATTAATCCAGGAACATGGCTGAGCCTCATAGTCTTTCAAATCTCTATTTGTCCAATTTGAGGCATAAAAGATTCAGCAGACACTGTCTGCTGAATCTTTTTATAGGCCAGATAGAACTTTTGGTATTTCTGTCTCAATCCTCACCAGGTTAAAATCCGAAAGGATGGTATAAAGACAGGGAACCACTAACAACACCAGTATTGTTGACATTAAGAGCCCGAACACAATGGAACAGGCCAGTGGTATCAGCTGTTTTGAAACACTTCTGGCATCAAACCCCCTGATTTTTGCGCCTTCTTTCAATTTCACCTGGATTTCAGGTTTGCCCGGCCTAAGATCATCATAAAGATCTGACACGCCTTCATAGGAATAAAACCAGTTGATCAGCTGTGTGGAGGCCAGCTTTAATTCAGAAAGGTCCTTTCCCTTGAGCCGGATTTCTATGGGCAGTCCGCCAGGACCGATGGCAGGTTCCTTAAAGGCAATGGCATCCGGGATGTCCCCGGCAAAGGTTCGCCACTTGCTGAGCCCATCATCCATGGCACGACGGAACCGGTTTCAACAGCATACCCTGTACAGCCGGCATAAGATCTGCCAGCACAAGAGTTTCTCCCTCTTTAAGGCCCTGGGACAGCACTGCCATATCCGCCATATTGAACTCAACGGCCACTGGTCTTATTTCAAGACGGTTTTCCAGGGTACATATATAGACCTTTTTGTCATGGACTGCACTTCTGGGCACCACAAACCGGTCCTGACCTTGGCTGTAATGCCAAAGGCTCGACGTATGGCTTCCATATCCGGCATCTGCCCCACACTGCCCCCATATTCTCTGGGCAGAAGCATAAAAAAACTTTTCGGCACCAGGGAAATCGGAATTTCCGCACTGTCAACGCTTTCAGCTTCAAGCAGAATGGTTCCGGCGGCTGCAAACTGGTAAAGTTCAATATTCACCACAGACAGACGACAGTCAAAGGGCGCTCCGTATTTTTCCGGGATTGTTCAAGCTCCCTGAGCCTTGCATCCACATTCATTTTTATATTTCATAAGAGTCGATATTTGCATTTCCCACTGATGAGGAACTGACATGCACATCCCGCTGGGGAAAGGGTATTTGGATACCTTCTTCCAGGAATCGCTTATAAACAGCAGTATTCAGCTGATGCAAAATCTTACCACGCAACACGGGTTTTGTGACCCAGCATAATAATTCATGGTCAAGGCTTGACTCACCAAAGGAACGAAACCGCACGCGCGGCTCAGGATTTTTGCAGACATCTGAAATATTTGTTGCCACATCAAGCAACACTTTGTGAACTTTATCAATGTCTGATCCATAAGCAACCCCCACCTTGACACGAATGCGGAATTTTTCATGCCTGCCCCCGGCTTCATTTATAATTTTGGTATTCCCCATGATTGAATTGGGCACTGTAATTTCCACATCGTCCCGGGTCAAAAGGCGGGTACTGCGAATACCGATATTCGTCACTGCACCCCGCTCACCTGAATCAAGGACAATAAAATCTCCAAGTTTGTAAGGTGAATCCGCCATTATAAAAACACCTGAAAACAAATTGGCAAGAGTGTCTTTTGCAGCAAAGGAGATGGCAAGGCCCAGGATACCGGCAGAAGCGATCCAGGCGGTCAGGTCGATATTCCAGACCAGGAAAAGAACATAAATTGACAGGCCTGTTACCAGGAGAACCAACAAATTACTGAACAATGGCAGGGTGCGGGTCTGTACCAGTTTAAACCGACTTTCATCGCGGCTCACAAGGTTGAGTAAAAGCTTAAGAAATCTTGCTGCAGCAAATGTCCAGAAAAACACGGCCACGGTTTTCAGGCCGCCCAGGGTTATAAAGGAAAGGGTATCATTAAAAGCCAATCTTTCAGTGGCCAGGGCAAGGCCAAAAAGGATGATGCTCAGAAAAACAGGCTTGTGAAAAATGTCTATTAACTGGTCATCCAGTTTAATCTTTGTCTTTTCTATCCATCCTTTAATTACTCGGGTGAAAATCACATCCAGAATCTTTGCCATAACAAGAAACAAAAGAATAATCAACAGCGCTTGAACATAGCGATTGGGTGCGATTTGCACCAGCATTTCCAATAATTGTTCTTTCCTGAAATCCATCATTTTTCCTTATCGTTATTTTTTTAATTTCATCCTTTGGCACCCGACTGCCAGGATACAATAAGAATCCCACAATATCCACATTATATTCTTTTGCAAGGGGTAAAATCCTTTCAAGCTTAAGGGGTTCAAGGGAAAACCCGTTGATGATGACCCGGTTTTTTGCAATCTTCTGTCCGGCCTCCATGGCAGCCGGATTAGACGTATCAATCAGCAAAGTAATTTTAACGAATTGTCAACCAGATACCAAGGAGCATAATACTGATACCAGATAAACGGGAAATGTTTATGTGGCGTATATCTGCGCCTAAAAGACCAAAATGATCAATGATTGCGGCGATGATAAACTGGGATGCAACAATAATTGTGAATGCCGTCACAAGCCCAAGGCGAGGGACACTATACCCGATGGTTGCGATTATCACCAATCCTAAAGGACCGGTTAAAAAAACATAATTGGGAAGGCTTTGCAGGGAGGATAAATTTCCGCCCCTAAAGAGCAGCATGGTAATCCCGATAATAAGTCCACCCCCTCCGTAGGTTATGAACACGCTTTCAACTGTTCCTACATTTTTATCTATAATGCCGATGAGTTGTCCTTGAAAAGTAACCGCAACCCCTCCAATTGCTGCAACCAGAACCAAATACAATAGATTCAATATATGTCTCCTCCAAAAGATAAATTAAAAAAAATCATCTATCCTATAATACATAAAAAAAAGTATGAGTCCCCTGTTTAATAAAAACAACTTCCATGAAGTAATTATTAACATTATCTTGCATCGAACAAAATAGTCATTCTTTTAAAAATTTGCTGACGAATGTTTTTTGGTATCTTTGATGTTTTTGGAATTTCAAATATCCTGTGTGGGATAATTAGTCATAACTCAGTGGGGTTCATTCTATTTTTTAAAGGGTTTAATATGGGAAAATGAGTTACAATGCTGGTTTTGGCCCATATAATTGAATGCCGGCTTGGCAGGAACTAAAGCTGGATGATGCTATTATGATCGACTCATAGTTGCGTTTCCCGGTATGGTTTATAATCCTTGTTTGTGAAGGATATTTAGTTTT
>JAHJDU010000121.1 GCA_018812385.1 Pseudomonadota bacterium | reverse complement strand
TTTATTGCTAAAAACTATCAGGTATGACAGGCTTTGTGAAAATATAACTAATGAATAAGGCTTGCTATTTAATTAATTATTTAATAAAAAAAGCGTATTATAAAGAATAATAAAGGATAATAATGTCTTCCGAAAAAATAAACAAAGAGACAATAAAAACGGATTTAACTTATAAGGCCTATCGCTCCATTCGCCAGATGCTTTTTTGCAATGAAATTCTGCCTGGCCAGAAAATCAAATACAAAGATCTGGCCAACCGCATTGGTGTGAGCATGACGCCTGTGATCCAGGCTATCAAATGGCTGGAATTTAGAAATATTGTCAGACATGAGGCAAACAAGGGATATTATGTGAATGAGGTCAGCCTCAAAGAAATTACAGAAGTTTATAATACCCGATTGTTGATAGAGGTATCCTTAGTATCCGACACAATGAAAAACCTGAATGCCGCTGGAATAAAAAAACTCAAAAAGGCCCTTGAGAATCATAAAAGTGCCGTAGCCGAAGATAATTATTACAAGCGTATTATGACAGATATGGAGTATCACATGTGCCTGGCATCGTTGGCAGATTCTAAAATTCAATTGGAAATGCTTCAGGAATTATTTGATGTTCTGCTGTTAAGATATAGCAGGAATCTTTACTTTTCCAGTGTCATGGATACTTCGTTAAAAGAGCATTCTGATATATTTAATTGCCTTGAAAAAAGAGATAAAGAAGGCGTCGACAAAGCTCTTACTTATCATATCACCACTGTGAGGGATCATATTATAAAAGGGATGTCAAGGCTTATAGTAGATGCCAAAGAATCTTTTTCTGATGGCTATTCTTTTTGATTATAAAACACAAGCTACAATTGCGACATGAAATCACCTTGGGATCAAATCAATTAGTCCTTTTCGCTAATGGTTTTGCAGACCTGTGCCACAAGCCCTACCATGTTATCAATACTGTCAAGTTCAGCATATTCATCGGCCCTGTGGGAATTTGCCCCCACAATGCCCATCCCGTCAATGGTGGGAGTACCTGCGGCAGACGTGTAATTGCCATCGGAACAACCGCCTGTAGAAATCGCTTCCATGGGCAACCCGATTTTTTCCCCTGTTGATCGAATCAGCTCCCAAAGTTTGCGGGTCGCATCCCCAGGTTCCATGGGCGGTCTTTTGATGCTGCCTTGAATAGTTATTTCAGAGCCTTTTAAATAAGTATGTTCAGCCAGGGTTTTAAAAAAGGTTTCAATACGTTCTTTTTCTTCAAGTTTTAAAATTCGCACATCAACCCAAGCCTGGGCCTTGTTGGGGATAATATTGACTTTATCCCCGCCTGTGATGACTGTTACATGGGCAGAAGTTTCCATTTCATTCTGATTCAGCTGATTAATTTTAACAATCTGATGGGCAAGTTCTACTACAGCATTGATCCCTTTTTCCGGATCAGCCCCGGCATGGGCTTCCTGTCCTTTTACAATGACATGAAACCAGCCTCCGCCTTTTCGTTGAAGAACAAACCTGTATCCCGGCCTACAGGGCTCGAATACAAAGGTTCGAAGACTTTTTTTAGCCAATGACATAATCCAGTCCTTGGAAGTATTGGAACCGGTTTCCTCATCCCCATTAAACGCAACGCAGACAGATAAAGAATCAAGAATACCCTCATGTTTAAGGGTTTCAAGAACATGCAATACCACAAGCAATCCACCTTTCATATCGCAGACACCAGGGCCGAATGCCCTGTTTCCTGTAATTGAAAAGGGGCGCTTTTCAACTTCCCCCGTAGGGAATACCGTATCCATATGGCCCAGGAACATGATATCAAAAGGTTTTTTAGAAGGCTGATGTTCTGCATAAAGGCAGGGAACCTTTTTATCCCCTAAAAATAAAACTTCAGTATCAAGGCTGATTCCGGCAAATCTTTTTTCAAAAAACCGGGCGACTTTTTCGATCCCGGTTTTATTGTCACTGCTGCTGTCAATATTAACAATGGTTTGAAAATCTGAGATAAATTTTTCGTGCCGGGTTTCAATATATTGTTTCATAATCGATTCTTTTTTATTAAAATTAAGTTTCAGCCAGAAATACCATAGAAAAAATACATAATAGTCATGACCACACCAATATATAAGAGTGTCATCCCGCTGCCTGCCCTGACATAATCAATTACCTTATAACCGCCCGGCCTCATGATCAAAGCATTGACCTGGTGAGTAGGAAGGATAAAGGTGTTTGATGCAGCTATGGCAACAAGTAAAGCCGCCATTCTTGGATCGGCATTACATTGGACAGCCATGTTCATGGCCAGGGGAATCATGAGTACAGTGGCACCCACATTTGATGTCACCAGGGTAAAAAAAGATGTCAAAAAACCAAGGATTAAAAACAGAACAAGAGGTGTCAGTGCGCCCTGCAATAGGTTGACAATGGATGTGGATAAATAAAGCGCTGCCCCTGTTTTTTCAAAGGCAAGCCCTAAAGGTATGAGTCCTGCCAGCAGAAAAACAGTCATCCAGTCAACACCGCGATATGCCTCGTCAATGCTCAGAACCCTGGTGAGAATCATACTGACAGCACCTGCCAGCAATGATATGGACAAAGGGACTTTTAATCCAAGCGCCAGGACAAGGGCCAGAACCAGGCTGCCAATGGCAAACCCTGCTTTTTCCGGGTGCATGATCTCTCCAGGGATATGCTCGGTAAAGGCAAAGTCTTTTTTTTGTTTCAATAAATGAAATTTTTCCCATTGGCCAAAAAGTAGAAACGCGTCTCCCGTTTGAATTTTAGTTTCAGATATATCTTCATAAAAAACCTTATTCCCTTTAAATAAAGCCAAAGGGTTGACCTGGTATCTTTTCCTGAAATAGATCTGGTGCAATGTCTTGCCCACCAGTTCCGATCTGGGCCTTATAATGGCTTCAACAATGCCGGAGTTGTCCGGGGATAATATCTCATTCAGCCTGTTGAGTTCATCACAAAGTTCCCATCCCATATCCTGGGCCAGCTTTTCTATATGCTCACCATTACTGATGACACCAATGGTATCTCCGGGTTCAATAATATCTGCCCGGGCAGGGACGGAAACATTAAGCCTGCCATCTCCTTTCCCATGTTTACAAATGCAGATAACTGTTGAATGATACAAAGGTCTGATTCTTAATTCATCCAGTCGTTTTGTTTCAAAATTGGATGGAACATTCAGTTCATAGGCATTGTGGATTTCTTCGCCATAGGTGCATTCAAGATCAGGGTTCAAAAGACAGGCAGGACCTGGTCTTGATTTTATCTCTGGCAATATGAATTTGCTAAAAAAAACAAAATATAGAATTGCCGTTATAACAAGGGCGATTCCAATGGGTGTTACACTGAAAAGTCCAAATGCCTCAAAGGTTTTATCCCCTAAAACAGCCTGATTGTTTGACCACCAGGTTGCCATGAGATCATTTAACAGGATTAAGGGGCTTGATCCTACCAAAGTAATACATCCACCGATAACAGCACAGAATCCCATGGGAATCAAAATTTTTGAAACAGGTACATTCAATTGCCGGCAGATCCGGTTGGTTGCCGGCAAAAACAAAGCTGCGGCACCGATGTTCTGCATGAAACTTGAGATAAACGCAACTGTTCCGGCAATCAGGGCCATGATTCGCACTTCACTTTTTCCGGCATACTTAATGATCTGCCTGGCAAAGATATTCATGACACCTGTTTTATCAAGGCCCTCACCAATGATGATAACGGCAATGATTGAAACAACAGCATTGGAACTCAGCCCGCTGATGGCCTGGGAAGCCTCAATTACACCGGACAGCGGCAGAAGGACTATCATAAGAAGACCAACCATATCAACTCTTACGACTTCAAATACAAAAAGTATTGTTACAAAAACCAAAAACCCGAATACAATCATCATATCCGTGGTCATTTCAAGGGGTGGTATCATTTTTTCCTCGTTGTTAGTTTTCAATGCTATGCATTATATGTATGCAACATTGCAACAATAGTCAAGGATCTTACTATGGCAAAGACCAAGGAAACCTGTGGTAGAAGCCATAATTTCTCTTGAAATCGTTAAAAAATTTTATGATCTTATAGGCCTGACCTTTAAGCATAATAGAAGTCCAAAGGAGATACAGGTGATGACCAATATTAACCAGAAAGCGATTATATAGCTGTGGGTCACGTCAAACAGATACCCGGTTAATATGGGCCCTAAAGCGCCGCCCGTGGTGCCGAAAAACACCACCAGCCCGAACAGAGAACCATGGGCCCGGATGCCGAACAATTCCACCATAATGGGGGAGATGGCTGTAAAAAAACCGCCGTGGGCTAACCCATAAATGCAGGCAAACCCGTATAGCTTCCAAAGGGCATCGGCTTTTGCAAGCCAGAACAGGCTGACGAACAATAGAGCGAAACATATACCCATGATCTGTTTACTGCCTGTGCGGTCAATGGCCAGGCCTGCAACAAACCTGCCCACCATGCTCACAGCTCCGATGGCGGAAAGAACACCGGCTGCCTTTAGGGAAGAAATGCCCAGGTCCCGGCCATGGGGAACAATGTGGATGAGGATACTCATCAAGCAGAATACTACAAGAAGGTTTACCAGACAAATCAACCATAATTCAGGGGTTTTCAGGGCTTTGGAAAATAAAAATCCCTGGTCTTGAGATTTTGACACTTCCCTTGGGGTGCCGTCAGATGAGTGATAAAACGCTTCCGGATCCCGCCGAAGAAATT
>JAHJDU010000120.1 GCA_018812385.1 Pseudomonadota bacterium | reverse complement strand
TAAAAGTATCAATCATCGCCATTCCAAAAACCATTGATAATGATATTTATCTAGTATCCCGGTCTTTTGGGTTTGATACTGCGGTTGATGTTGCAACACTTGCCATAAAAGGGGCTCACAATGAAGCTGTGGCATATCCCAATGGAATCGGGCTGATAAAGCTTATGGGCAGACATTCAGGGTACCTGGCCGCTACTGCCGCTCTGGCGCAGCAGGATGCCAATTTTGTTCTCATTCCCGAGGTTGAGTTTTCTCTGAATGGAAAGACTGGATTTTTACAGGCCCTTGAAAATAGAATTATTCATAGAAAACATGCTGTTATCATTGTGGCTGAAGGTGCGGGTCAAAATTTATTTGATGATCAACAAAAAGAGTTTGATCCTTCTGGGAATATTGTCCTCCAGGATATTGGACTTTTTCTCAAAGATAAGATTTCACAATGGTTTAAGGCAAAAAATATTCCCATTGCATTGAAGTATATTGACCCAAGTTATATTATCAGAAGCCTTCCCGCCAATGCCAATGACAGTGTCTTTTGCGGGTTCCTTGGCCGGGATGCCGTCCACGCAGGAATGGCGGGAAAAACAAAATTACTGGTCAGTTTTTGGAACAACCATTATGTTCATGTTCCCATGGATGCCTCGGCAGGAAAGCGGAAAAATATGGATCCCCACGGAAGGCTTTGGCAGTCAGTACTGGAAGCAACCGGACAGGATGCTTTTTTCACCGACTGATTTCAACAAATTTTTGTTTGAAACAGGTTTACGATTCAACCCAAATCAAAGCACCTCCGCCCTGAGTTAATCCCCCGCAAATAGCGCATGCAGCATATCCACCGCCATTTTCTTTTAAATTATATGCAGCAGTCATCATAATCCTTGCCCCACTTGAAGTATTGGGGTGCCCTGTAGTAATTGCACTGCCATTAATATTTAATTTAGCTTTTAACTCAGTGTATTTTGCCTCATCATTATCAAGAATTGGCTTTGCAGAAGCTTCTTTAACCAGATATGGCAAAAAGCAAATCGCTTTTGCCTTTAAAGTATTGATAGATAAGAGAATCTGACACGCCTGCACGAGTTGCATTTTGATAGAAATAACATTCATATATTTCAAATTTTGAAATTTTTTTCATAATTCTGTTGACAAAATGCACCTTCTCGATTTATAGTCTACTTTATCGATAGGCTAATTAAATTATTCGGGAGATGCCATGCAAATAAGTTATAAAACAGATTACGCCCTGAAAGTAATTTTACATCTTTCTGGAAATTACCCCAGGAAAATGGATCACATTAAAGATATCGCCAAAAAACAAGATATCCCGAAAAAATTTTTGGAGCAAGTTCTCCTATCCCTTAAAAAAGGGGGCTTTGTCATGAGTAAGAAAGGCCCCAACGGCGGGTATTTTTTAAAAATGCCACCTGAAGATATTTCCATTGGCGATATTATAAAATATATGAACGGTTTTATATCCCCCATCTCCTGCATTGAACCGGGCAATGAAACCAATTGTGAATTTTCTTCCTTTTGTGTTTTCAAGCCGGTTTTCTGTGAAGTGGAAAACGCCATTTTAAATATTATTGACAATAAAAATTTCAAAGACCTTTTAATCGAGGAAAAAAGACTGAAAGAAAAAGCAGTCATTGATTTTCAGATTTAATCACAATTTAAAAACAAGGATGAATTAATGAAACTCATGGTAAACGGAAAAATGTTCTCTTCAGAAAAAAGCATGGCTGTTACGGATCTCCTTAAACTCAATAAGATTGAATCCATAGATATGGTGGCCGTGGAGCTGAACAATAAAATTCTTAAAAGACAGGATTTTGAAACCACCCTGTTGAATGAAAACGACAAAGTGGAGTTTCTTTACTTTATGGGAGGAGGGCAGGTCCATGCAGAACGAGTTAAGGTTTAACACAAAAGCTATTCATGGCATCGTCCGGAAAAAGGATGTCCATAACAGCCTGCGGTTCCCAATATATGCTACAGCTGCGTTTGATTTTGAAAACGCAGGGGATATGGAAGATGCATTTGCCCATCGAAAACCCTGCCATGCCTACTCTCGAATAACCAATCCCACAGTGGAGTTTTTTGAACAGACCCTGACCCTTCTTGAAAACGGCTTTGCAGGCATCGCGCTTTCGTCAGGCATGGCTGCCTTGACCAACACCTTTCTTAACCTGTTGCAAAAAGGCGAAAACATCATTGCCTCCAAATACCTTTTTGGCAATACCTGTTCCCTTTTGAAAGATACATTTAATAAATTCGGAATCAGGGTGCATTTTGCCGATGTAAATGATCCTGTGGCACTTGAAAAGGCCATTGATGAAAACACCCGTGCTGTTTTCTGCGAAACCATTGCCAATCCCCAGATGCATGTAACTGATTTTTCCAAGGTGTCAAGGATCGCCAACCAGCATGGTCTTGTGGTTATCACAGACAATACCGTAACCACCCCTTACCTGTTTGAAGCTAAAAAACACGGGGTCCATATCGTGGTTCACTCCACCACCAAATATATCTCCGGGGGGGCAAACAGTGTGGGCGGGGCCATTATCGATCTTGGCAATTTTGACTGGTCAAGGATACCGGCCCTGGAAAAATACCATAACCTTGACAGGTTTGCTTTTATGGCCAGGCTCAGAAAAGAGGTCCACAGAAATTTTGGATCATGCATGTCACCTCAGACGGCTTTTCTCCAAACCCTGGGCCTTGAAACCCTCTCCCTGAGAATAGACAGAAGCTGCAATAACGCAAAAATAGCAGCAGAATTTCTTGAAACCCATCCCAAGGTAAAAAAAGTGAATTATCCAGGACTTGAATCATCGGATTTTCATTGCCTTGCCAAGGAATTGTTCAGGGGAATGGGCGGTGGTGTTCTGACTTTTGAACTTGCTGATAAACAAGAAGCCTTTGAATTCATAGATGCCCTTTGTCTTATAAAAAGGGCAACCAACATCAATGACAATAAATCCCTTGTGATTCATCCTGCATCCACCATATTTGCCGATTTTTCGCCAAAACAGCGGCAGGCCATGCAAGTTACGCCGGGACTTGTAAGGATGTCCCTGGGAATAGAAGACCATAAGGACCTTTTAGAGGACATCAGCCAAGCCCTTGACCATCTGAGTTGGAAAGGCTCAAAAAGACAATAACTTTATTTAAATGGAGAAAATATATGGATTTTTCAGACAGTCAGCTTGAACGCTATTCAAGACACATTATCCTTCAGGGAGTTGGAGTGGAGGGACAAATTAAAATTTCTAAGGCAAAGGTTCTGGTCATAGGTGCCGGAGGGCTCGGATCACCGGCGCTCTTATACCTGGCAGCAGCCGGTTTGGGAACCATCGGCATTGTCGACGGGGATGTGGTGGATTTGAGCAATCTTCAAAGACAGGTGATCCATTTTACAAAGGATGTTGGCCGGTCAAAAGTGCTCTCTGCCAAAGAAAAGATTATTGGCCTCAACCCGGATGTTAATGTAATTACCTACGAAAAAATGATCACGGCTACAGATATTATCGGGATCATCAGCCAATATGATTTTATAATTGATGGCACGGATAATTTCCCTGCTAAATTCCTGGTAAATGATGCCTGCATATTTGCGGGAAAACCTTTTTCCCATGCCGGTATCCTGAAATTTTTCGGCCAGACCATCACGATTCTTCCAGGAAAGACCACATGCTATCGCTGCATTTTCCATGAGCCGCCTCCCCTTAATGCGGTTCCAAGTTGCAGCCAGGCAGGTGTCATTGGTGTGATTGCAGGAATCCTTGGAACATTGCAGGCCAATGAGGCCATAAAATTTATCCTTGGAAAAGGAGATCTTATCACCAATCGTCTTCTCACCTTTGATGCCCTTGCTTCGAAATTTAGAAATTTAAGCCTTGAAAAGAACCCTGAATGCCCTGTATGCGGGGATAACCCGGTCATCACGGAATTGTTGGATTATGAGCAGGCAGCCTGTAAGATAGAAAACAGCAAATGAAGATCTTAAATCATATATATGAGCAGATCCTTTCCCATGCCCTCAATGAACTGCCCCTTGAATGCTGCGGCTATCTTGCAGGAAAAAACAATAGGGTGACCAAAGCATATCCCGTGAAAAACCTGGATAAGACCCATGACCATTTTTCATTTGATGTAAAAGAACAATTTGCTGCAGTTGTGGATATGAGAAACAAAGGCCTTAATCCTGTTGCTGTTTACCACAGCCATCCTGAAACCCCTGCAAGGCCGTCAAAAGAAGACATCCGACTGGCATATGATCCTGATATCAGCTATCTGATCATATCCCTTGTAAACAGGCAGGCGCCTGATATCAAATCATTTAAAATCCGGAACAGCCGTGTAAAAGAAGAGGAGATTATTATCATATGAATTTTTACGACATCCCCACAACCCTTGAGAAAGAAATAGATGACCTGGAAAAAAGTATCACCCAATTTATCAATGGAGCGCTTCATCCTACAAAATTCAGGGCTATTAGGGTTCCTTTCGGAGTTTACGAGCAAAGACAGGAAAACACGTTCATGCTCAGGATCAGGACGACAGCCGGAGGTATCACACCGGTTCAGCTGGAAAAAGCAGCACAAATTGCAAAACTATATGCAAAGCCCATGCTGCATATCACCACACGGCAGGAACTCCAGATCCATGATGCCCGTCTTGAAGATATACCATGTATCATGAGGCAATTGCTGTCTGTTGGACTTTCCTGCCGGGGCGGTGGCGGTAACACGGTCAGAAACATTATGGCATCCTGTGACGCTGGTATTCATCCTCTAGAACTTTTTGATGTCACTCCCCATGCAGTTGCCCTGTCTACACGGTTAATTGCTGAAGCAGATTCCTGGAATTTCCCCAGGAAATTAAAAATATCCTTTTCCAGCACCCGGGAGGATAACGCCCTTGCCGCATTTAACGACCTTGGATTTATAGCAAAAATCAAGGACTGGCAAAAAGGGTTTCAGGTGTTCATTGCAGGCGGTCTTGGCTGCAGGCCAAGGATTTCAAAAGTCCTGCACGAATTTATTCCTGAAACCCTTGTCTGGCATGTAACCTTGGCCGTTAAAAACCTTTATTTAATTCATGGCAACCGCAAGTCCAAAAACTCTGCCAGGCTTAGATTTTTATGGGAGGAACTGGGGAAAAAAACTTTTATTGAACTTTACGAAAAAGAATTTGAAAAAATTAAGGATAGCCTTAAACTTGAACTTAATGAGGACCGTTTTTTCAACAAGAACGAAACAGTCAAGCTTGCACCCAGATTTATCAATATAGCGGCCTTTGATGTCTGGAAGAAAAGGTTTGTTGAAAATCAGAGACAGGACGATCTAAAAAGTGTATTGATTCCTATCCCGGCAGGAGATCTTTTTTCGGATGATGCCGTTCACCTGTCCAGGTTTTTAAAAAATTTTGGCGAGAATGTCATCCGGCTGACCATGACCCAGAACATTCTTGTCAGGAACATCCCATACGAGTATCTGGGGAACCTGTTTGAACTGGTAAATGAAATAAAGAGTGAATCCCATTTTCCAGTGGCCTTTGCCAACATCACAGTTTGTGCAGGAGCAGACACCTGCACCACAGGGGTATGCCTTCCCAAAGGTGTTGTCCCCGTGATTAAAAAATACCTGGCTGCAAGCAATACCCCTGATAGTCTTGAAAAGGATTTCAGGATCAATATTTCAGGCTGCCCCAATTCATGCGCCCAGCACCATATTTCAGACCTTGGGGCATTTGGCAGGGTTGCACGTTCTAATGGCAGGGCACTTCCAGGCTATTGGATCGTGGCAGGTGGGGACAGAAATCCCCAAACCCGCTCTTTTGCAGAAAAGTGCGGATGGATCCCGGCAAGGAATCTGCCTGAAGCAATTTGTAAAATCCTGGAAAAATACTCTCTGGTCAGAGAAAATTACACAGGTTTTTACGATTATTTCAAGCACACGGGAAAGGCTGAAATAACAACCATCTGTAAAAAATTTTCCACCATGATTCCCTATTTTTACAAGGATGAAACATATTATTTTGACTGGGGAGCCAAAAAAGTTTTTACTACAGCCCTTATGGGTCATAGCGAGTGCTCGGCAGGGGTCTATGACATGATCGAAGTTGAAATGAAAAGTATCCAGAAAAATTTAAAACAACTGGAATTACCTGAATTTAAACACCTTGAAAAACAGATACTTTGGAATATTGTCTATTCCGGGGCCAGCATGCTCCTGGTGACAAGAGGAATTGATCCGGAAACCGAAGCCCAGATCTTCAGCTCTTTTAAGAATTTCTTCATTCAAAAGAACCTGGTGGACAAAAAATTTGAAAGGCTTATAGATGATGCCGTCCAAAAAAAATATGAAAAACTTTCAGCAGCAAGTTCCCTGGTCAAAGAGTTTGGCCAGGCCATTGTCAAACTCTACCATCTTATGGATAATACCTTAAGGTTCCCTGGCGAGGGCATTAATATTCCCCGTGCACCTGAGGACGTAAAAACAGAAGATCGGAAACACGATTTTTTTAAGGACCTTCGTAATGTGGCCTGTCCCATGAATTTTGTAAAAACCAAGGTCGAGCTATCCAAAATCGAATCTGGCGACCGGCTGAAAATTTATCTTGACGATGGAGAGCCCATTGACAATGTGCCGCGATCGGTCCTGGGAGAAGGGCATAAAATCTTGGAACAGAAGAAAACCAATGGGTATTGGAAAGTGGTGATAGAAAAACAATAAGTATGGGTTAGCGCCATACCACATCTGGTTGGTTCCTATACGGTATTGAGTGGAGCCGGAAAACAGGATAACCTATCATGATAGCGCCGCAAACTGAGTAATTTTCAGGCAGATCGAGGTAGTCTATCAAGGGTTGATAGCTGGCCGCTGTCCGTGTAAAATATCCTGCCCAGCAAGTACCCAGTCGTTTAGCGTGGGCATAAAGCTCAAGGTAGGTCAATGCAATCCCTGCTTCTGCTCTACCCCAGAAATAATCATTTTCTCCTAAAGCAATAATAAGATGAAATGATGTACCCATGGCTGCTGGTCGTGAAATCTGGGGATTCCCCAAGAAATTGGCTGAAATCACTATTCGTAGTGAAGGTGATGGTATGTGGGCACAGATGGAGAGGCCGAAAGGTAATCTTATCTGTTCTGCTGGCATGCGACCGGAAAAACCAGTGGAAGTCAAAAAGATCCTTGGCGCTTCCTATCGATTATCCGACATGGTTTTAGGATTCGGACAGCCTGTAAAATCCTATTTATAATACCGCGTTGTCAGACGAGCTGGATCCCCACGGAATGCTTTTGCACTCAATACTGGAAGCAATATGACAAGAGGCTTTTTTCACCGACTGATTTCAACAAATTTTCCTTTTTTAATCGTCATAAGAAAAAGGTCTCTGTGAGCTGTGCCATCTTTATCAAAAAAGGTGTTGCCCGTGGCGCCTGTAAAAACGCGTTGAGACTTGAGGGCATCCTTTAAGCTTTGTCTGGAATCAATTGTTTCATCCATGGCAGCTAAAAAAAGAATGGAAACAGTATCATAGGATATGGCTTCTAAAAATTTTGGTTTTGTATTAAACACGGCCTCAAATTTTTTTGTAAATTCTGATGTTGCCGGATTTTGACTGCCGTCAAAAAATCCGTCGGCAATAACAGCCTGTTTATTATATCCTTTTACATCTTTTAAAAGGCTTTCATTATGCCACAAATTTGTTCCGACAAGATACATGCCCCTGGCATCATAATAAGCCAGTTGTGGTAGAAGCATGCTCAGTTTTGAAGGGGAATCGGGAATAAACAATGCTTCAAAATCAATTTCAATTTTTTCTTCCTTTTTTTTAATCCAGGTATCTGCCTCGGCATCTGTTTGTGCTGAATCCATATCTATTTGATCATTGTTTAATTCAATTTTGTTTTCAGTTTCAGGTGCAATAGTCTCTGGTTTTAAAAAATCAGGGATCGGGAAAAACTGCCCGGTCAACTTTTGTATCGGTTCTGCAAAATCTGTTTTCTCTCCGTCATAGGGCTCAACACCGACAACTTCTCCGTCATGTTCATCCACGATGTCCCAGAAAAGTTCCATATGCCTTTTTCCATATTTTTCATTTGGATAAAGAATAGCTACTTTTTTTATACCCAGATTTAAAAATAAATAGTCGCCAAGTGCTTTGACCTGCATTTCAGGTGTAATAAAATTTGAAAACAAATAATCTCCACTTAAAGGGAAATCACTTTTTTGTGTCAACGCAATGATGGGGATTTGAAGTTTTTCTGCTTCCTGGCCAGCCTCATCAACCATCAATAATGGTCCGATTATTCCAGCAACATTATTTTCATATAATTGCCTGACACATTCAATGGTAATATCCGGGTCTGCCTGGGTATCTTTTATGATGAGCTTGAATGGTTTATCATATTTTTTTGATAATTCCTGTATGGCCAATTGAATCCCTGTTAATGCCCGTTGTCCAAAAATGGCATATTTACCGGTCAAAGGTAAGAGGCATCCTATTGTGTGCCGGTTGAAAATTGATTTTTTTAGGTCCTCCAAAAGATCGGCTGCATCTGAGTAATATAGATGGTCAGGATATTGTAACAAAAATGTTTCAAGTATTTCCCTGGATTTAACCATATTATTTTCAGAAGCATAATTCAAACCAAGCCAGTATAGTAATAAAGATCTTGGGATATGAATATTTTTTATATTAATAAATTCCTGTATGGTTTTTGTTGGTGTCTTTGCAAGAACAATTTCAATGTCTGAAATGACCTTGGGTTTTTGGATTTCACTAGCTTGAGAAAGGGCCTGGTTATAAATAAGCAAGGCATCCTGATAATTTTCCTGAAAAAAAAATTTTTGAGCTTCAGTGGTTAGTGTTTCTAAAATGGAAATTTTGGGCTGGTCTTTTTCTATTTTTTCTATTG
>JAHJDU010000119.1 GCA_018812385.1 Pseudomonadota bacterium | reverse complement strand
TTAACAAGGGAATTTGTCCTTGCCGCAATGGCCCGGTTAAGCCCTTTTGCAATTTCTTTTTGCTCCGTACCGCTGGCAATCAGCGAAACCACCTCACTTTCAGCAAATACAGTACACATGGAGCTTAAAACAAGGTCACTTGTCGCGCCCATATCCAGATCCCCCAATTGGTTTATATCCACCTCCAGGGCCCTTGCCATGGCTTCCAGGAATCTTCCCGTTCCGGCGGCACATTTATCATTCATGGCAAAATCCACCACATTTCCATCCTTATCAAGGCGCAGGGCTTTGCTGTCCTGTCCTCCGATATCAATGAGAATCCTTGTCTCCGGGATCATATGCTTTATTCCTTTTGCATGACAGGTGATCTCAGTGACGGCGCGGTCTCTTTCCTGGACCCGGTTCCTGCCATAACCCGTGGAAATAATGTATTGGATATCTTTTTCCATGATTCCGGCCGCATCCATGACGTTTTTTTTCACTTGAGCAATGGATTCAATGTTTTTTACTCCAGTTGGGATTACTGAGTAGGACAATATATTTTTTTCTTCATCAATCAGCACTGCATCACAGGAAAGACTGCCGACATCAATACCAAGGAAAACCATTGGATTTTCTCCTTAATCAAAGTTTACAAAAGATTTTTTTAAGAAAGCATTTCCATAAAAGCTTCTACCCGGGTTTCTATTTGACCTTTACTAAGATTCCGTGAATCCACACAATCGATTTCAAGGTTTAGAACGGGTACATTAATGTCTTGCATCCCTTTTGAAATCAGGCCTCTTGCCCCGGTTCCCTGGCGACATCCCCAGTGACAGGGGTTAATGGCCCCGTCAATCTGATAGTCCCGGGCAAGGTCCTGCATCAGTCTGATCCTTTCAGATGTGCCCATGCTAAAGGGAATAGAAATCATTCTCTTTGCAATGCTCTCAAAGGGATTGTCCGGATCCATTGGCTCCCAGGTTACATTATTGAGTTCATCAACTACAATTTTTGCCCCAAGATCATCCAGCATCTCATCCATGGGAAAGGGGTACTGAATCCTGTTCTGTATCCACATGAGCCTTGTCTTTTCTTTTGAGGCATGATGCCAGCCCGTTGCAATCCTGTGATTTAATTCATCTTTAAATGCCTGGCAGATGTCAACTCCCTGCTGGGTACCCATCAGAAGTGCCATTACAACTCCAAAATCTCTTAAAAGTCTGTTGTCAACGGGAGAAGGTTTTGTCTTGGCAAGATCATAGATATCTTTTAAAAGCTGGCTTGACCGGTTGAAATTTTCCAGAGCAATACCAAGCTTTTCCTTTGACAATGGCCTTTTTGTATGAGCAGACACAAAAAGGGTCATTTCTTCAATCTGGGCTGCAAGAAATTTTATTGCATCTTTTGTATAGTTCTGGGGCACATTTAAAACAAAAAAGTCTTTTTTATACTGGTGGGCAAAATTTTCCACAATAGCAAGACCGGCTGTGCAGGGGCTGCTGGTTCCTATAATGAAATCAGGTTCTGGCATGGCATTTTTTAATACTGCACCCATGACAGCCCGGTGATAGGCACATGAATCCGTTGCAAATCCAGAATCTTCAGCTTCTTCAAAAAAATAACCTGCCGTCTGGGTGGAGGCGAGCATGGCACCGACAAATTCAACAAAACAGGAGGTGACACCCATGGCGCTAAGAAGATCAAAAGGAGCAGTTACACCGCACCATGCAATAGTTTCGTTTTTGGAATAAAGTTTTCTCCCCAGTCTGGACAATTCAAGTACATATTTTTTCCTGGCATTGATGCCTTCCGGATCATTGTTGAGTTTTTCTATTATTCCTTTTACAGCATTGTCAAAATGTTCATACATCATGATTACACCTCCAGCATTTCAGTAAACGCTTCAATTCTTGTCTGTTGTTGTCCCATGGAGCCTGTGGTGCAGTCCCCTTCCAGCATAAGGAAGGGAATGGATTCCTTTTGAAGGGCCTGCCTGATCATGGGGATCCTGGCAAGATAGGGATCACAGAATTTTAATGTGAACCCGATTACTCCTTTTGCATTGCTTTCTTTTGCCCGTTCAACGATCCGTTGTGCAATGCTGCCTGGTATTGTAGTATCCATGGTTCTGGCACAGGGGGTCTGCCTGAGATATGAGACAGCCAGGCATCTGAAGATATTATCATCTAAACTTGTGTCAACAGGTGTGACAAACCGTGATGAGGTACAGAAATCAGTTCCAGTCACATGCATGTTCCAGTCTTCAAAAAGATCATATACCTTTGGATCAAACAAAAGATTCCCAAAAACAAAAACAGGAGATCGGCCGGTTTTGGCAGGTTTTTCAGGTTCAATTTTGTTTTGCGCCATTGCAAGGGCATGATCTGTTGACTCTGTGGCTGCCGTATTTATGATTTGTTGAAGTCCGGAAGCATATCCCGGGAAAAAATCTTGCGACATTTTTTCTTCAATCTTTTTAACCGAGGCAGCAACAAGGTTCCATGTGACAATTTTTTCTTTTATTCTGCCCGATATTATTTCTGGGGAAGGGGTTTCATTATTCCATTTGAAAAGAGTTGTGGAAAGGCGCTCATACTCTTTTGAAAGAAAATCAAGACTTAATCTGTCTGTCCCGGAAGGAAGATCTATCAGGATGATTTTATCATCAGGTCTTGCCTCCTTCCAGGCATCGGCCAGCCGCCGCATGGCATCACAGGAATTGATAAAAACCATGCCTTCAAGTTTTGGCAGATCATCAGCAAGGGCCCGATCAAGCACTTTTTTGACATGGGGGCACAAATTATCATGCAGCAGGTGTCCTGCCTGGTCCGGAGCTTTTGTTTCAGGAAAAATCCTGTAAGGGGAAAATCCCGCAGCTTCGATTAAAGGGACGGGTGTATAAGCACAGGTAAACCCTATTTTTTTATTCATTTTGTATTCCTCATTATATTATATTTTTCTGAATAATACTGATACACAATATATTGTCAAGAAATAGCTTAAATTATTATTTACACGACATTATTTTTTTACTATGCTTGATTTTATCGGTATTCAGGAATTCGTTTTTGTTATTAAACTTATTTAGGAATGGATAAATATGAATAACGAAGTACTCGATAATCAGAAACTATTTATTGCTGATATGCCAGCGATAATGAAATCACTCTTCATTGTTTTAATCATTTCCTGCGTTTTAATCACTCCCATCCGGGATATCAGTTTTAACAGCCGCAGTTTAACAGGAATGGACCAAACCTGTATTGAATATCTTGATCAAACCCTGAAAAGAGCGACTATTGCGTATGGGTTATGTCGAGCCACAAATGCCCTTGTTTCCGTTCTCCAGGAAATTGAAATCGGGTTTGAAGCTGTTGGGACTATCACCTTTAGCCCTTTTGAATGGTTGGATCCTTTAAATGATCTTGTGGAGAGGTTCTCATGGATTTTACTTGCAGCAATGGCATCTATTGGAATCCAGGAATTTTTTCTAAGATTATTTCCAGACTCCATTATTAATTTTATATTGTTACCTGGTTTGTTCATGTGGCTGACAGGGCTGTGGGCAAATAAATATCTTCCCATAAATATATTAGCCATAGGCAAACATCTTGTCTTACTGGCTGTTGTTTTACGATTTATTATTCCGGCAGAAGTCGCCATTAACAATTGGATATATGATTATCATTTAAAAAATAAGTATAACCAGTCCGTCGATAATATAAAAACAAGTGTTAAAGA
>JAHJDU010000118.1 GCA_018812385.1 Pseudomonadota bacterium | reverse complement strand
TTCTATTCCCCATGTATGATCCAGGTGGCTGTGGGAAAACACAATATAATCCAGATGGGCCAGATTTTTTCCCATCTTCTGGGCATTCTTGATAAAAATGTCTGAATAACCTGTATCAAATAAAACAGATACATTTTCATCCTCGATCAAAAAGGATAATCCAGGCTCTGCCAGAAAATACCGGTCAATAATAGTATTGTTATCCACAAGAACAGTGAGCTGCATGATTATTTCCTTTCATCATCGTAAAGATAAATACCCTTTGCTTTGGCAATGGGAATATATTTCCGGTTTAAAAAAAAATGAAAGACATGAGAAGCGTCATTTGAACTATTATTTTTCATTAATTTTCCCCTTGTGCTTTTTTATGGCTGAAACTATAGATTCGGCAGCTTTGGTAAGTATGGCCCTGGGACAGGCAATATTAAACCTTTCAAATCCAGCCCCGTTTTCACCGAACCAATTCCCATGATCCAATGCAACCTTGGCATCTTCTTCCAATATCTGGATCATTTTATTGCAGTCCAGTCCAATTTTCCGAAAATCAACCCAGACCAGATAAGTTCCCTGAAGGTCATAGACCTTTGCACCGGGCAACTGGGTTTCAATATAAGTTTTTAAATACATGAAATTGTCATGCAGATAGATAATAAGATCTTCCAGCCAGGGTTCAGCCCCATTATAGGCAGCCGCTGCACTAATAGCGCCAAAAAGCGTTCCACCAATTGAATTTGCAAATCCAAGATTTTCAATCTGGCTTGAAAGCTCCTGCCTTAAACCCGCATTGGGTATAATAATGCTTGACTGGTGCAAACCTGCTAAATTGAATGTCTTACTGGCGGCAAGCCCTGTTATGGAATTTTGGGCAAAGGCTTCTGAAATAGTCGGAAAACAGGTGTGTTTGAATCCAGGCATAATTAAATCACAGTGGATTTCATCTGAAACAATGAGAATATTATTTTTAATGCAGATATTTCCGAACTCTTCAAGCTCTTCCCTTGTCCAGACCCGCCCAACCGGGTTATGCGGACTGCAGAGAATTACCATTTTAGCCCTTGGATCTTTTGCCTTTTTTTCTAAATCTGCAAAATCCATCTGATAATGATCCCCAACAATTTGCAAAGGATTGTCTAAAATCCTGCGGCCATTATTTTGGATGGCTCTGGCAAATGGATAATAGACAGGGGGTTGTATGATGATCTTATCGCCAGGCTTGGAAAATCGTTGAACAATATAATTTATGGCAGGCACGATTCCCGGAGTTGTTATAATCCATTTTTCATTAATTTCCCACTGGTGACGGCGTTGGTACCAGGAAATCAGTGCCGGGAAATATGAAGGGTCAACCAGGCTATATCCATAGATCTGATGTTCCAGGCGCTTTTCCATGGCTTTTCTAACCACGGTCGGACATTTAAAATCCATATCTGCCACCCATAATGGGAGAAGATTCTCTTTTCCCTTTCCAAATATTGCCGATAAAACACTTGGTTCCCATTTCATGGAAGCAGTGCCTTCTCGATCAACAATTTCATCAAAATCCCAGTCTTTAGACATTGATTTATTCCCTGTTTTCTAAATTAAAGATAACTTTCATTTTCGATTTAATGGCATAACCCAATAAACAGAGCATGTCAAATGCAAAAGGTTTATTAAAAGTGGATGCAGGATGCAAGAAAAAAAAGATTCTTGGAGTTATCAGCAGATATGTGATGATTTTGAAATAGTCTTTAAAAAAGAATTTTGTCAAAAAACTTGAGGAAGAGATTTAACTTGAGCCAGGCAGCTTTGGCATATATTTTCAACATCAGTCCTTCAACAGTTCAAAAAAGAGAACTGCGAATAAAGCCAGAATGGCTCGCTTCAATTTGTTATATTGGTACCTTTAAAAATAATTGATGGTGTGAAAAATTGCCCGGGGATGATGTCCTGGGCTTATATAATTTAATTGAAATTTCAATTTTGGAAAAACGTCATTTACCATATATGATATTGCTCAAAACTTTTCTAAAACCCGGACATTGAATACTATGTGTCGCTGATTGACATCTGAATCCCCATCACTACTGGAAAAAGAAGTGAACGCCTTTTTATTAAGGGCTTATTATCTCTGCGGCAAAAAAACGAGGCGTTGGAGAGAGGCGAAAGGGAGACAGGCTGAATGATTAGAAATAGCCTGTCTCCCCTTTTTGCCTACTTTCGAGCCAAACCCTTCAGTCTTATGGTTCAGTAATGGTATTGGCGTCTAATGTAACATTGGTCTGTGCCAACGCCCTGCCGTTCAGCGTTGATGAGGTTTTCATTGTAATAGCTTTTGTTGCCAATATAATCCCCTGAAACTGAACAGTCGTTCCGAGAGCCACTCCTGTACCGCCGCTGACCTGCCAGAATACGTTCTTGGCCTGTGCACCGCCGGCTAAAGTAACAATTGCACCGTTTTGCACGGTGAGGTCGTCTGCTATTTGGAAGATCCAGACGTCATCTACGCCACCCGTGAGAGTGACACCATTAAGATCAATTAATACTCCGGTGCCCCACTTGTAAAGGCCGGGAACGAGGTTCATCCCACTAATATCTCCGGCTCCCAGTTCCGTAAAATCAGGTGTTGTTCGCCCGGCGGCATCGGTGTAAGCGGTTTCCATGTCGCTTATAGCAGTGGTCATGTTTGCTGGAGTTGGAACCGCATAGTCGGCTGCGTATACATTTCCGGTCACGAGAGCCGATGTTGCAAACTGATTCGAGCCATCCAATATTAGTCCAAATCCAGTAATGCCAGTACTGTCAATTGGACTAGTTCCAATATCTCCCGTAATATGGGTGGTACCCGTGGTTGTAATTCCTGATTTTGTCAGAAGCACAAAATTTCCAGCCGTTCCAAGGTCTACTGGCACTGGACCTAACGCTACCGCTGTAACTGTTGTAAAGCTCCACACATAGTCGCTTGCCAGTGCATTGCCTGCGAGGTCCTCGGCCGCAGTGGTAATCTTAGCGGTATAGGTGGTGCTGGCTGCGAGATAGCTCGTTGGTGTGAAGGTTGCTACCAGGCCAACATAGGCCACAGTGCCTGAAACAGGCGTTACCCCATCCATTAAGGTAAATGTTGCCGTGCTGATCGTTGCTGGGTCCATCGCCTCGCTGAAGGTTGCAGTGATTTTCGAGTTGGTTAAGACACCTGTGGCAGCATCAGCAGGGACTGTGAGCATCACAGTGGGTGCTGTAGTGTCAGGTTTGATGCCGGCATCAATGTTAAAAGAAGTACTTCCAAGTTCCCATAATTCGATTTGTTCTAACGGATTGACCACACCCTCTGGAGGTTGAAGTAAATAAACAGTATATTCGCCTCTTGGAAAGTCTGAAGTTACTTCGAGTTCTATAGCTTTATCCTGTCCTAGCCAGCTTAATAGATTCTGACCGTCAAACAGGGAAAATATATTTAAATCAGTTATGAGAAAAAGTTCTTCAGATCCCGGGATTATAATTCCTACAAATCTTTGTTTGTTTAAATCCTTGGAGGGCAGAGTAACGCTTATGATATCACCATCTATATAATTTGTTTTGGAAACAATCGGGTTATCTGATGCAAATAACGGATTGCAGATTATTAATGCTGTGAGAGCCAGTACAATAAAAACACAAATATGTTTTGTTTTCATTTTATTTCCTTTGTTTAAAGTTTGAAGCTGTTCTGAATCAAGCCTTCTTTTGATTTTGATAATTTTTTTTGCTTTCATAATTTTTCCTCTACATATTATAATTTTTTTTACATTCCCGGAGCAGTTTTCCCGGGTGATTTCGTTGTTCTTTCTCTATGATTATATTCAAGTTGTGTGCCATGCTTCCAATAACCAGGCACATCGTCATCATCCTATAGAAATATATCGGAAATCTTAATAGCAGGCCTCTTTTTCACACATGTAGAAAACCACGAAATAAGGTCATATATGACCTTATTTTTGAAGAAAAATTGGGAAGGGTTAGTCTTTTTTTGAAGTTACCATGAATCCTTCCGTCTTTTCTTGACAAAAAGGAAGCTCCTATCCTAATGTATAATATTTTACATTATTTCAATTAGTTATGTGGTTAGTTTGTAAGATCTCAAAAAGTCGGTGGTAAGATAGAAATACCTATCCGACTGATTCAGTCATTTTGAATGCCATTACTTCACATAAGGGAGGAATTTTATTTTTCTGATATATGCGATCCGTCAGATAGTCCCAAAATGATATGTTTAATTTTCTACAAG
>JAHJDU010000652.1 GCA_018812385.1 Pseudomonadota bacterium | reverse complement strand
TTTTTTTTCTTTTTCTTTTATGAAACTTTTATCTTCTATAGGATGCCATTTCAAAATCAAAAATAGGTCATCATTTCTGCCTATATAATTGATCAAAGAATCTACCATAAAACCAACTTCCTCTCTTGTGATGTTATAAAAAAAGGAAAGTTTTGTGCCAATAAACAGAATGACTTTTTTATCAGAAGGTATTTCAAGCTCTTCCATTACACTCTTTTTAATTTCTTTCATCTTATTAAGAGGGATTCTTAAGAGCTCATCATATTGGCTACTTCCAGCTATCCCTATCTTTTCTTTGGGTACACCAGCATCTAAGAAGACTTTTTTAGTATCTTCTCCCCACACACAAACCTTGGTACTATACTCAGATCGTAATAGATATGTTTTTAACCACTCTCTACCCCCGCTTGGATGAAGTCCTTCTTGAAGACTAACGATAGGGATGCCTCGACGGTGTAAAAGATATGTAAAGATTTTCCCCCAAAAGTTAAGCTCGTGAAGAATAAGTCCTATATCTGGTTTCTTAATCTCAAGTATTTTTTCCATGAGCACATAATTTTCTACCATATCATCTATTCCAAGCCATAAACCTTCTTCCATAAGAGGACAGGTCAGAATAAGATTTTCAAATTTTTCTTTTATCTCTTTCCCCAATCTTTCTCGAACGGACTCTATTTGCTTGACTATTTCTTTATCTAAGTAATCATACGTTAAGCAATATCTTATACCCTTTTCTCTTAGAGGAAATTCAAAGTTGCCTCTTAAGTCACTTATACAACGATTATTTATGGTTGTTAGACATTCCACTTCCAGTCCTTCCTTCTCCAGATATTTTATAATTGGAAATAGTCCCCTAATGTGATGTTCAAGCCCGGTAAAACAAAGAACTCTGCCCTTCATTTTGCTAAAAAATCCTTTACTTTAGAGATGAGTCTTCCCTCTTTATCAGGTATACTTTGCCATTTCACTTTAAAATCACAAGAAGAAGAAAACAGTTTCCTTAGCTGAGCGGGCAATTCTGAGATTTCATTGACAATGAATACCCCATCTCTATTTTGACATTCCATCTTTGAGGTGTAATTGATATCACGATAATCCATGATCACCACTGGAACTTGAAAAGTCAAAGATTCCTCAACTATTAGAGAGTATTTAGGAGTAACTACTACTTTAGTCACCGAGAGTAATTCATGTATTGTGCACTCACTTCTTATAATATGAAACCCTCTTTTGCCTCCTATAATTGAATCATAGTATTTCTGACAAAACAGAACCTCGTTTTTTGAGTAAGGATGGCATTTTATTATTACTTTTACTTCTCTCTCTTCTTCTATAAGTAATTGTAAAACCTCTAATATCCTCTTTATGTCCCACTGCTGATCTCCATAAAAAGGGACGATTATCAATTTGGTTTTGTTGTTCATCCCTAATTTTTTATATAGCATCTCTCTTTCTTTGAGTAACTTCCTTCTCAAATAAGGTAAGTATTTCTCAAAATAGTAATCTCCTAAAACTCCTATCCTTTCTCGGCTCACCCCTTTTGCATTCGCTAAAAAATTTTTATCTTCTTTCTGTCTGACAAAGATGTAGTCATATAAAAATATGGAATCAATTAATCTTTTTTCTCTAAGTAGGCCGAAGGCTACCCCTATTGAAAAAACATGTTTTCTTTTGGCATCACATAAGAGATGTTTTGAAATTACCCCATCTCCTATGCAGACCAGCAGATTGTATCTCTGTCTTTCAATAAAATTTCTTATTGATTCATAAAATTTCCAGGCGCCTGTCATCACTGGCCACAGTCTATCATAAAAACTAACACTGGATATTAAAAGGCTGGTCTCCGGAAAATAAAGATTACAAAAATAGTCTTCTCTTATTTTGGGCCATTTGGTCTCAATAAAAGAGACATCATCAAAACATTCCTTTTCAGAAACCTCCTCTAAATTTATAATTTCTAGTTCTAAATTGTATCTTTTTAAACCTATCTTAATTTCTTTAGAAATTGTAACAAATGACACCGATACTTTATTACTTTTATTATACTCTTTGTTTAACCTCAGTAGAAGGGAAAGAGTATCTTTATATCCAGCAAATGGAAATTTCCCTATATTGTCTATTATGCATAAGATCTTCTTCATCACTTTTTAAAAGAGAAGATAAAGCTTGTTGCCTTACGGACAGCCCCTTTTCCACCTTTCTTCATAGTAATATAGTCTACATTTCGCTTTTACTGAATTGGGGAATGTCGTTTATATCATCTTAATTAGACATCATAATTTTCATTTGAACTGTCGGAGTCGCTTTATAGAGTCAATTTCGCTTGGATAGACTTTTTTTATGCCATCGCCAAGTGCACTTTCTACAACACGAACGTACTTCACCAATCGCTCAAACCCTACAGACTCCACAGATGCTGCCTGATCACTTCCCCACATGGCACGATCTAAGGTTATATGTCGCTCTACATAACAAGCACTGAGAGCTACTGCTGCCACTGTGGTAGCTAAACCTACTTCATGTCCTGAATAGCCAATGGGGCAGGAAAATTCCTTGCGGAGCATCTCAATTACTCGAAGGTTCAGTTCTTCAGGAGGGCAGGGATAAGTACTTGTAGAATGGACAATGGTGAGATTCTCTATACCTAAAACCTCTACAGCAGCTCTAATCTGTTCCATGGTTGACATACCCGTTGAGAGAATCAAAGGTTTTCTAGTTTGCTTAAGATATTTCAATAGAAGGATATCAGTTAGTGTTGCTGAGGATATCTTGTAACATGGCGGATCAAACTGTCCAATGAAATCGACAGAAGGTTGGTCCCAACACGAAGCAAACCAAATTATCCCTCTCTCCTTGCAGTAACGATCAATATTCTGATACTCATCCAAGCCAAATTCAACTTTATGGCGATATTCCAGATAAGTGATATAGCCCCATGGTGTTTCACGCATTACGTCATGTTGTTTTGGAGGAACGCAGAGTTCCGGAGTTCGTTTCTGAAATTTAACCGCATCGCACCCAGTATGCAATGCAGCGTCAATGAGCTTTTTGGCAATTTCAACATCTCCATTATGGTTAATGCCAATTTCCGCCACGATGAAGACAGGGTGTCCATCACCCACCCAGCGATCCCCAATCTTAACTGCTATGGCCATGACCTTCCCTCCTGTTGCTTATCGCTCCAATAATGAGATCACATAATTCTCGAACAGCGCCTTGACCACCGGGCTTGCTCAAAATCCAATCCGCTGCCCTTAAAACCTCTGGATGTGCGTCTGCTACAGCCACTCCGCAGCCAGCTATACGCAAACAGCCCAGATCGTTCACATCATTACCCACATAGACTACCTGCTTTAAGTCCACGTTACGTTCTACTGCTAAGACACCTAAAGCTGCCTCTTTGTCCCTCACCCTTTGCTGACAATGAATGCCAAGCTTCTGGCAGCGAGCAGAAACTACTGGGTTAGTTTCGGTAGAGAGAACTACTACTTCGATGTCGTGGGTGCGCAACATAGCAAGTCCCATGCCATCACTGCGATTACAGATAACGGCTTCGGTCCCATTCTTCGTCACCAATACCCGGTTGTCGGTCAGCACTCCATCAAAATCCAGAACTAACAAAGCCACCTTGTCGGGCAGAGGCAACATCCGGTGTACACCCGATATAGTGGCTCTATTTTCCAGTCTGATTACTGGCACAGCTCCGCTGCTGATTAGCCATTCAGTATACGCCCAATCAAGCTCGGTATCGATATCTACGCAGTAGATGGGGTCAATCAGAAGCGGCATCACTCTCTCTCCTGTCAACGATTTCTTTGTCGCAATGGTTTCATACCGGATGGCATCTATATGACCAGTCTGCCAATATACCTTTGGCAGGTGTTGGCGAGGCATATTGTAGGCCTCATTAAACTCGTCCATTAGCAATGGTCGAAGAAACCCATTTGCACCATCTCGCCACATCTTGTAGGGATTCTGGTTCGGCACTGTTACCCCTCGGATGCAATCGGCCTCAGGGTAGGCGCACAGCTTTTCTACAGCCTCATCAATGAGGCCAGCTGGACGCAACGGGGATGTAGGTCGGAGTTGGACAACGAGGTCAGGTCGGTAGCCTTCGTTATCTTCCAGCCAATGCAGCGCATGCTGAAAGAGAGGTAAGTCAGGTGAGTCATCTTGGGCCAACTCTGGAGGCCGGAGAAAAGGTACCTCAGCACCATAATCCCGTGAAATTGCGGCAATCTCCGGATCGTCAGTAGAAATGACCAGGCGTGCCACACTTTGCGCCACCAGACCAGCGGTAATGCTATAGGCAACAAGGGGGTGACCGGCAAGAGAACGAATGTTCTTTCGTAGCATGGATTTTGACCCTCCCCGGGCCTGTATAACAGCCAGTACCTCAGGCCGATCACCGGTTACCATGCTGTTCATCCTCCATCTACAACCAAGTTAACTTCTGTATGGTTATTCCCACCTGCCATAGTTACAAAACTCCCTATTAGCTTCATATCACACTGCTCAGTGCATTTTATTCCCGGTGTTAAATTAAAATGATTCTCTCGGAATTTTTGATACTTTCCATCATTCCAAATATCAAAAAGGGATCCTCTTTTGGCATTTCCCAGTACTATTTCATTATTAAAATCTTCAACGCATTGTACAGCCTCACCATTTGATTTAATTGTCATCGAGGTCCATGGAAATTGACAAAATTCAGTCCAGTGTATAGACTGTGTTTGTTGCTTATTATCTTCATACCATTGCTGGTCCTGACTTTTTAGATATATATATACGTCCATGCCTTTAAAATAGCTTTTCAGTCTTTCGAACTCTTCTTTCTGGTTTTGCTTATTTAGATTTAACATAGTTATAACAATAGTTGTTTTATACTGATATTTCTTTTTTAAGTCCAATAGTTTAGAAATATTTTTATAACTTTC